>JBQGCR010000102.1:0-2276 GCA_052038585.1 Kineosporiaceae bacterium | reverse complement strand
GGCCTCCTTCGTGCGCCCGGCGGCGCTCACGGCGTGCGAGGCGGAGACCTCCGCGGAGGCCTGGGCGCCCGCCGCGCCGGCGGCCGCGGCCCCGACGGCCTCGACGAGCCGCGGCAGCAGGTCGTCGACGATCTTGTCGCGGGTGGCGTCGACGGCCGGGGTCACCCGGTCCGCGGCGGCCTCGACGCGGGGGGCCGCGGCCTCGAGGGTGCGCTCCCAGCCCTTCTCGAGGCGGGGCTGGGCCCAGTCCCGGGTCGCCTCGGCGGCGGCCGCGGCGCGCGGGGCCGCCCACTCCCGGGCGACGCCGGCCGCCTCCTTCGCGGCGACGGCGGCCACGGCGGCCTTCTCGGCGCCCTTGTGGACGCCGGTCTCGACGACCGGGACGAGCCGGTCCTTGAGCGCGACCGCGTGGTCCGCGGCGACCTCGGTACGACTCTTCCGGTGCAGCTTCACGACACTCTCCTCACGTCGTCCCGCACGCCGGTACGGCGGCGGCCGCCCGCGCCGGGCGCGCGGCGGTGATCCCACTGTCTGCACGATGCCCCGTCAGGCACGGGTGCCAAACCCCGTGGAAGACTGACGGCACGATCCCACGACCGTGACGTCCGCGACGCGAGCACCCGCCGGTGCACCTCCCGGCCCGCCCGGACCGGACGTCCCCACCCGAAAGGCTCACCGGTGAGCGACCTCCCGACCGCCACGCACGCGACCCTGCACACCAACAGGGGCGACATCCGCATCGAGCTGTTCCCCAACCACGCCCCGGCGACCGTCGCGAACTTCGTCGGTCTCGCGGAGGGCACCAAGGAGTGGACGGACGAGCAGACCCGCGAGAAGAAGACCTCGCGGTTCTACGACGGCCTGACGTTCCACCGGGTCATCGACGGCTTCATGATCCAGGGCGGCTGCCCCCGCGGTGACGGCCGCGGCGGTCCGGGCTACACCTTCAAGGACGAGTTCCACCCCGAGCTGCGCTTCGACAAGCCGTACCTGCTCGCCATGGCCAACGCCGGGCCGGGCACGAACGGCTCCCAGTTCTTCGTCACCGTCACGCCGACGCCGCACCTCAACATGCGCCACACGATCTTCGGCGAGGTGGCGGACGCCGACAGCCGCGCCGTCGTCGACGCCATCGCGACGACGCGCACGGGTCGCGGGGACGTCCCGGTCGAGCCGGTCGTCATCGACCGTGTGACCGTCGAGCACTGAGCGGCCCGTGACCGACGGACCGACGACGGGGGGCGCCGCACCGCTGGGTGCCGGCGCCCCTCCCGTCTGCCCCCGCCACCCGGACCGGGTCTCCTACGTCCGCTGCCAGCGCTGCGACCGTCCGGTCTGCCCGGAGTGCCAGCGCGTCGCGCCGGTCGGCGTCCAGTGCGTCGACTGCGTGCGCGAGGCCGCCAGGTCCGGCCGGGCCCCGCGGACGGTGTTCGGCGGCCGGCTCGCCGGCGAGCGTCCCGTCGTCACGCAGACCCTCGTCGGGATCTGCGTCGTCGCCTACCTGCTCCAGGTCGCCGTCGGCGGGGCCTTCACGCAGCGGTTCTGGTTCTTCCCGCCGCTGGCCGTGACCGAGCCGTGGCGGTTCCTCACCTCGGCGTTCCTCCACGGCGGGCTGCTGCACATCGCGTTCAACATGTACGCGCTGTGGCTGACCGGCCCCTACCTCGAGCAGCTCTTCGGCCGGGTGCGGTTCGCCGCGCTCTACCTGCTGTCCGGGATCGGCGGGTCGGTCGTCTACCTCGCGCTGGCGTCGGTGACGGTGCGCGGGTCGTGGTTCACCCCGTCGCTGGGTGCCTCGGGGGCGGTCTTCGGGCTCTTCGGGGCCCTGCTCGTCGCGAACCGCCGGCTGAACCGGGACACCTACCCGATCCTCGTCCTGCTCGTCGTCAACTCGGTCATCCCCTTCGTCGTCCCCTCGATCGCCTGGCAGGCGCACGTCGGCGGCTTCGTCACGGGGTGCGCGCTGACGGCGGTCCTCGCGGCCGCGCCGCGCGTGCCGCGCCTCCAGGCGGCCGGCTTCGTCGCGGTCGCCGTCGTCCTCGTCGTCGTCGCCGCGGTGAAGCTCGCCTCGGTGCCGGACGCGGCGCTGGCCCTGCTCTGACCCGTCGTCCACAGGGGTCCCCACAGCTGTGGAATTACACCGGTGGAAGTTCCCCACAGCAGTTGTCCCCAGTGTGGACAACCCGGACGACGACGGGGCGGGCCCGGTGGGCCCCGGGGCCCCGGCGGGGCGGCGACGGGGGGGGGAACCCCCCCGGGGCGTGAAGCCGAACCCC
>JBQGCR010000101.1:0-5391 GCA_052038585.1 Kineosporiaceae bacterium | reverse complement strand
CGCCGCTCCCGCTCGGCTCGGGCGCGCCGGGCGGCCCGGCCGCGCAGCGCCGGCGCGTCGTCCTCGGCGACGGGTGCGCTCTCGGGCGGCAGCCAGCGGCCGAGGCGGTCGGCGAGCGCCGCGCTCTCGTCCGGGACGGCGCTGACGACGACGGTGAGCCGCCCGGGCCGGGCGGCGAAGCCGGTCGCCTCGTCGACGAGCTCCGCGGTGCCGTCGAGCGCCACCGGGTGCGCCGGCTCGCGCCACGGCGGGCGCTGGGCGAAGATCGCCGTCGCCTTGCGGGCGCTGACGAGCGCGCGGGTCGTCTTCTGCGCGACCTCGAAGAAGGTCCGGATCGGGCCGACCATGAAGACGCCGTAGCCGAGGAACGTCACGAGCTCGCCGACGGTCAGCGCGCCGGAGCGGACCTCGCGGGTGCCGAGCCACACGAGGGCGACGAGGAACAACCCCGAGAGCAGGACGCCGAGGGCCTCGACGGCCGCCTGCCAGAGCCCGGAGGCGACGCCGGCGCGCCGGGCCCGCTGGGACTGCGCGGCGTACGCCCGGCCGAAGGTGTCCTCGCCGCCGATGCCGCGCAGGATGCGCAGCCCGGCGACGATGTCGGTGGCCATCGACGTGAGGTCGGAGGTGCGCGAGCGTTCGAGCTCCTGGCGGCGGTGCAGCGGGCGCAGCAGGGGAAGGGCCGCGCCGACGATGACGGGGGCCGCGACGAGGACGACGAGCCCGAGCCGCCACGACGTCGACAGGACGATGCCGGCGACGACGGCGAAGGACACCAGGTGCGCCGCGCCGCGGGCGATGACCTCGGTGAGCGCGCCGAACTCGTCGGAGTCCCCCGAGGCGACGCTGAGCACCTCGCCGGTCGGTGCGCGCCGCGGCAGGACGTGGCCCATCTGGGCGATCTTGCGGGTCACGAGCTGCGTCGTGCCGTAGAGCGCGACGAGCCACGAGCGGACGACGAGGGTGTGGAAGACGACCCCGGCGACGCCGCCGACGACCGCGACGGCGAGGAGCACGCCGGCCCACGCCGCGAGCGCCCCGCCGGACCGGGCGAGGACGCCCTCGTCGACCGCACGGCCGAGGATCCACGGCCCGAGGGTCGCCGGGGCGAACCACAGCAGGCACGACAGCGCGGACCACACGAGCACGCCCGTCTGCCGGGTGAGCACCCAGCGCAGGAACGCCGCCGGGGTGCGGGTGTCGGGGTCGGCACCCGGGGCGGTTCCGGCGGCGGCGAAGAAGGTGTCGACCTTCGGCGGGAAGTCCTGCATGGCTCCTCGAGCCTAGGCGGGACCACCGACAGGTCACGACCGAGTTTCGCCGCCGCCGCACCTCACAGGGCGCGCACCCGGGTCGGGGCCACCACGTTCTCGGACGCGACGAGCGAGCGCGAGGCGACCGTCGAGCAGACCAGGTCGGCCGGCCACGCCCGGCGCCGGTAGGTGAACTGCGGGCACGGCACGTCGAGGCTCGTCGTGCGGATGATCTCGCGCGCCACCTCGCCCCGACGGGCCGGGCTGACGCAGACGTGGTCGGTCGGGTCGGCCTCGCGCCACACGTACCCGGACAGGCACCAGTTCGGGCCGCCGGTCAGCCGGGCCGGGTTGACCCGGTCGCCCGCCGTGCGGTTCTCGTCGGCGACCGTCGAGCGCTCGGCGGGCGTCACGCAGACGTCGTCCCCGGTGAACGCCTCGCGCCACACGTAGCCGGTGACGCACGTGTGCGGGCCGTCCGGGCCCACGGCCCAGCGCGTCGGCGCGAGCCGGTTCGCCTCCGCGGTCGCCGCGACCCGGGCGCCGGTGACGCAGACGGCGTCCGCAGGACGGGCCAGCCGAGGGGCGTACCCGGGCAGGCACTGGGTGACGACGGGCGTGGTCACGGTGACGCGGACCTGGTTGTCCCCGCCGGCCGCCGACGTCGTGATCCGGACGCCTCCCCGGTCGAGCTCCTGGACCGGCCACCGACCGGGCCAGACGATCCGGCCGGCCTCGTCGTACCAGGTGGCGATCGAGTTGTCCCGCAGCAGGACCGGGATCCCGTTGCGGACCTCGTGGATGAGGACGCCCCCGCCGTACTCGGCGGGGGTGTCGAGCAGCCCGGCATGGGCCCGCAGCTCGACCGTGTAGTAGTGCTCCGGGTCGAACCGGTCGAAGGGCACCCGCAGGAGCCGCACGCCCGGCGTCTGGACGGCGAGGTTCGGGTTGCGGTCGAGCGGGGCGAGGTCGACGGTCGTCGTCGCGCGCCCGTCCGCCCCCGCCGTGACGACGAGGGACCGGTCGAGCCAGGAGAGCCGGTCGAGCTCGTAGGCGTTCAGGCCCGGCCGCGCCCCGGGGAGCACCTGCGGGAAGGCCTGGCCGTAGTTGCCCATGACCGAGTACTCGTCGTCGCGGACCCGGTACTCCCCCGTCGCCGGGTCGAGGGACCACGCGTCCTCGAGCCCGAGCACGTGCCCGAGCGCGTGCTCCCACGCGGAGAGCGGCTGCCGCTGGTCGATCACGGTGCCGTACGGCTCGGTCGTCCCCGGCCGGTAGTGGCCGGAGTCGACGACGACGAGCACCCGGTCCGTCGCCGCGAGGGCGACGCCGGCCGCCGTCGCGGCGCTGCGGCAGGCGCTGACGACGGTCGGCACGGACGGCCGGTCCGCCGCCCGCAGCGACATCGCGTACCAGCCGCGCACCGGGGCGCCCGCGAGCGAGGCGTGGCCCCCGGACAGCGCCCGGACGCGGGTGTCCAGGCTGTCCCCGGTGCCGCGGACGACGGCCCGCAGCTCCGACAGGCGCCGGGCCGTCGCCGTCGAGTCGGGGAAGTGGCAGGCGAGGACGACGAGGGGGACGTCGCCGAACGCCGGGGCGGCCTGCGCCGGCGGGGCGGCGACGCCGCCCAGGACGGCGGCGGCCGCCGCGACGGCGGACAGCAGGGTGCGGGCAGGGGTGCGCACGAGTCTCTCCTCGGCGTGGCGGCGGTCAGCCGTCGGTCCGGGCGAGCCGGGTGGCGGCGAGGGCGTTCTCCTCGCGGGCGAGGGCCTTGGACGCCGGGGTGACGCAGGCGGTGTCGGTCGGCCAGGCGTCGCGCCGCACGTCCCCCCACAGGCACCGGCGGGTGTTCTCGGCCGCCACCTCGGCGCGGCGGGCCGGGGTGACGCAGACGTGGTCGTACCGGTCGGCCTCGCGCCAGACGAAGCCCGGGGCGCACCAGTTCGGCCCGGTCGGCAGCCCCGACGTGTCGGCGCGCTCGCGGGCGAACCGGTTCTCGTCGGAGGCGGCCGCCCGCTCGTCGGGGGTGACGCAGACGCTGTCGAGCGAGTTCGCCTCCCGCCAGACGTAGGGGTAGGCGCAGAAGTGCCAGTCCCTCGCGTTGACGAAGCCGTTCGCGGACCAGCGGGACTGCGGGTCGGCGTTCCACGCGGCCGTCGTCGCCGCCCGCTCCGGGGTGACGCAGACGGCGTCCCTCGGCGTCGCCCGCCGGGGGACCCAGCCCGGTCGGCACGGCGCGGCCGCCGACGTGGTGATCGTCACGAGGGCCCCGCTGGTCTGCACCGGGTCGACGGGCTCGTCGAAGTTCTGCCCGATGCTGACGACGTCGTTGCCGAAGGACTTCCGGGGGTCCCGACCGTGGGTGAGCGGCAAGGGGCTCACCTCGATGTCGACGTGCGCGGGCTTGGAGTTGTCGCGCAGGAGGAAGGGGACGCCGCCGCGGATCTCGTGGATGCGGATCGGGGCGCCGTCCTCGGGATTCCACCGGTACCGGGCGCCAGGAGGCAGCCGCAGCTCGACGGTGTAGTAGTGCGTCGGGTCGAGCGGGTCCGCGGGCACCCGGATGAGCTCGTACCCGTCGGTCACCGTCCCGGCCGGCACGTCGATGCTCGACAGCCGGACGTCGACGGTCCCGCTTCCCTCGCTGCCGACCGTGTAGACCTTCCGCTCGTCGAGCCAGGAGAGCCGGTCGAGCTCGTAGGCGGACAGGCCGCGCGTGTCCGGGTCCAGGCCGATCGGCACCGTGCGTCGCGCGCTGACCAGGGGCCACGGGTTCTCGAACGTGCCCATGACCGTGTACTCGTCGTCCCCGCGCCGGTACTGGCCGGTCGCCGGGTCGGACGACCACGCCTCGGCGAGCCCGAGCGCGTGCCCGAGCTGGTGGGCCCACGCCTCGAGCGGGGCGTCCCAGCGCAGCGGGCCGCCCCGCGTCTCGGCGAGGCGCGAGAACCTGCCGTCGTTGACGACGACGAGGACGGGTGCCGTCGGGGCGAGGACGACGCCGGCCGCGAGGGCGGCCGAGCGGCACGCGGAGACCACGGCGGGCGCTCCGCCGGCGAGCCCGTCGAGGGCGAGGGACATCGTGAACCAGCCGTGGACCCGGGCCGACGAGAGCGAGGCGTGCCCGCGCGAGGTGTTGCGCACCCACGTCGCCAGGCTGCGGCCCGACCCCCGGACGAGGGTGTCGAGCGCCGCCGTCGTCGTCGGCGTCGCGGGCCGGTCGGCGAAGCGGCAGGCGAGGACGGTCAGCGCAGGGCGACCGAGCACGGGGGCGGCCGTCGCCGGGGCCACGGCGACGGCAGTGCCGGCGGCCGCGACGAGGACGGCGACGGCCGCGCCGCGCGCCCAGCGACGCAGCACGGAGGGTGGAGGGGTCACGGGGGGCCTCCGGACGGTCGTGGGCGGCTGAGGGGGACGTGCGGCGCGGACGCTAGGCCGGGCCGGTCACGCCCGGGTCACCGACCGGTCACCGACGACGCCGCGGACGATCTAGGATCCGCCGGTGGCCACGGAGGAGCGGACGGGCGTCGACGCCGCGGCACGCCTGGCGGACCGGCTCGCGCACCCCGAGGGCCCGCTCGTCGACGCGACCACGCGCGCGGACGCGCTGCAGCGGCTGCGGGCCGAGGCCGAGGACCTCGACCTGCCGGACCTCGCGGCCCTCGCCGCCGCGCTGCTCGCCGAGCACCTGCTCCTGCACGGCGACCCGAGCGGGCTGCTGCTGGCGCTGACGACGCTCGCCGGGCTGCCGGACGACCCGCTCCCCCCGCCGCTGCTCGCCCAGGCCCGGGCCCGGCTGCGGCGTGCGGTCCTCGCCGCCGGCGTCGCGCTCGACCCGACCGCCGACACCGCCGCCGACCTGCAGGCGTGCCTGGCGGACTTCCTGCGCGCCGGTCGCCACGAGGACCGCTGGCTCACCGTGGCGCTCGTGCGGACGCTGCGGGTGGCGACCGCGTGGACGGCCACACCGGCCGACCGCGCCGCGGTCGTCGAGGCCCGCGACCAGCTCCACGCGCTCTCCTCGCCGCTCACGGCGTGGGCCCGCTTCGCCGTGGCCACCCTCGCCCACTCCCTCGGCGACGCCGCCGGCGTCCGGGCCGAGCTGGCGACCCTGCGCGCCGAGGCCTCGGCCCCGGCC
>JBQGCR010000100.1:0-1931 GCA_052038585.1 Kineosporiaceae bacterium | reverse complement strand
CGACCGCGCCGACCGGCGGTCCCCACGTGAGGCGGTCGAGCACGTCGCGGGCGCCGTCGGGGGCGTCGTCGAGCAGCGCCGCGACGGTCGCCGGGTCGCCGAGGTGCCGGGCGAGCGTGGCGAGGTTCGCCTCGGGGTCGCCGGCGGCCGGCAGCCCGAGGTCCTCGACGAGGTCGGCGAGCCGGGCGGGGGAGCGCCGGCCGAGCGCCTCGGCGAGCGTCGGGCCGAGCCCGGCGGGCCACGGCCCCGCGGCGTCGCGCGCCGTCCGGACCAGGCGCAGCGCCCGGGTGGAGCCCCAGAGGAGGGCGAGCGAGCGCAGCCGCTCGACCGGTCCGGAGGCGTCGGCGCCCCAGCGGCGGGACACCTCGGCGAGCGTCACGGGCTCCGGCGCCGTGACGAGCACCTCGAAGACCTGCAGCGTCGGGGTGTCGAGGAGGTCGAGCGCGCGCTGCACGCTCGCCCGGCCCGCCGCCCGCCCGGCGAGGGTCGCCAGGTCCTGCGGGGCGGGCACCGCGAGGTCCGGCCGCTCCTCGAGCAGCGCCACGAGCGAAGCGTCCGGCATCGCCCGCAGCGCCTCGGCGAGGCTGCGCGGGGTCGCCGGCGCCGCGCGACGCGGACGGGCCGGCTGCGACGGCGGGGCTTCGGGCATCCTCCCCACGGTACGGGGCGCCGGAGCGGCCCGCCGCGTCGTGGCCCGGGTCACGCCCGCCCGGTGGAGATCGACAGCCGCCGCGCACCCGGCTCACAGACGCCTCCCAGACTGCGCCGGGACGCTTCGCGGCATGACGACGTCCCCTGCCGCGCCCGCCCGCCCCGCCGCCGTCGTGCCGGCGCCGCGCCGCGCCCCGTGGAGCCGCCGGCAGCGGGCGGCCGACCTCGTCGCCTGGGGCGGTGCCGCCTTCGTCGGGCTCGCCGTGGGCCTGTGGACCCTGTCGCTCGACGGGACGGCGTCCGTCGCGTCGCCGGCGGCCCTCGCCGTCACCGTCTCGGACCTGCTCGGGATGGTCGGGGTCGCCCTCCTGCTCCTCTCGGTGCTCCTCGTGGCCAGGGTCCCGGCGCTCGAGCGGGTCGTCGGCCTCGACCGGCTCACGGCCTGGCACCGCCGGCTCGCGCCGTGGGGGCTCTACGCCGTCACCGGCCACGTCGTCCTGGCGGTCCTCGGGTACGCGGGGCTGGAGGGCCGCGGCGTCCTGCCGCAGGCGTGGCAGTTCGTGACCGGTTGGCCGGACATGCTCCAGGCCTACGCCGGCTTCCTGCTCATGGTCGCGGCCGGCGTGACGTCGTACCGGCTCGCCCGGCGGCGGCTGCGGTTCGAGACGTGGTGGGCCGTGCACCTGTACACCTACCTGGCGATCTTCCTGTCGCTGTTCCACCAGGTCGAGTCCGGCACGTCGCTCGCCGGGCACGCCGCCGCCCGGTGGACGTGGGTCGGGGCGCACGTCGTCGTCCTCGTCGTCGTCCTCGCCTTCCGGGTCGCGATCCCGCTGCGGCGCAGCCGGACCCACGCGCTGCGCCTGGAGTCGGTGCACCGGGAGGCGCGCGGCACGCTGTCCGTGGTGCTGCGGGGGCGGGACCTCGACCGGCTCCGCGTCGAGGGCGGCCAGTTCTTCCACCTGCGCGTCGGGCGGCGCGGCCTGTGGTGGCAGGCGCACCCGTACAGCGTCTCCGGCCTGCCCGCCGGGGACCGGATGCGCTTCACGATCGGCGACGCCGGCGACTACGCCCGGGCGATCGCCGGGACGCCGCCCGGCACACGGGTGTTCGTCGAGGGCCCGTACGGCGCGTTCACGGCGCGGTCGGCCGAGCCGGGGCGCCGGCTCCTGCTCGTCGCGGGCGGCGTCGGCATCACGCCCGTCCGGACGATCCTCGACGACCTGCCGGCGGGCAGCCGGCCCGTCGTCGTGCACCGAGGGCGCTCCGCGGACGAGGTG
>JBQGCR010000099.1:0-2340 GCA_052038585.1 Kineosporiaceae bacterium | reverse complement strand
CACCCCGAGGCGCTCGTCAACTTCGGCGCGGCCTACGCCACCCCCCCGACGAGCCTCGCGGCGACCCCGGGCGCCCACCGCCGGGCTGCGGCCCGGGCGATCGTCGACCCGGTCGTCGGTGACGTCCAGCCGGCGGACGCGGCGGACTTCGTCTTCGGCTCCGGTGCCTGGGCCGACCGGGAGACCGGCCTCGACGCGGTCGACCTGTGGGTCGGCGGCCTGGCCGAGCGGACGAACCTCTTCGGCGGGCTGCTCGGCAGCACGTTCAACTTCGTCTTCGAGTCGCAGATGCTCGACCTGCAGAACGGCGACCGGTTCTACTACCTCGCCCGCACGCCCGGTCTGAACCTGCGGGCGCAGCTCGAGGGCAACTCCTTCGCCGAGCTCATCATGCGCAACACCTCGGCGGTCAGCCTCAAGGCCGACGCCTTCAGCACGGCCGACTGCAAGTTCCAGCTCGGGGACCTGGTGTCCCCGGCACCCGCGAACTCCACGATCACCGGCGCCGGCTCGGTCGGGGACGTCGCGGCGTCCGAGTGCGACGAGAACGCCCTGCTCATCCAGAAGGCCGACGGCACGATCCAGTACCGGACGACGAACTCGGTCGACCCGCGCGGCATCAACGGCCAGTCGGTGTTCAACGGCACCCCGGCCGTCGACAAGGTCTGGGGCGGCGTCGACAACGACACGCTGCTCGGCAACGACTCCGACGACGTCCTCGAGGGTGACGACGGCGCCGACGTGGCGATCGGCGGCGCCGGTCGCGACGTCATCACCGACCGCGCCGGCGACGACGTGCCCAAGGGCGGTCCCGGCAACGACGCGATCGAGGCCGGCCCCGGGCTCGACATCGTCATGGGCGGCGACGGCAGCGACTACCTCAACGGCGGGACGAACGACAACGAGACGTTCGCCGGGTCCGGTGACGACCTCGTCGTCGCGGGCGAGGGGGTCGACACGGTCTTCGGTGACTCCGGGTCCGACTGGGTCCAGGGCGGCGACGGCCAGGACCTGCTCTGCGGCGACAGCTGCGCGCCGTTCTTCGACGACGTCAACACCCCGGGCCACGACGTCCTCGTCGGCCAGAACGGCGAGGAGGACTACGACGCCGAGGGCGGCGACGACGTCATGGTCGCCGGTCCCGGCATCGAGCGGAACGCCGGCGCGGGCGGCTACGACTGGGTCACCCACCAGAACGACCCCGTCCCGGCGGTCAGCGACCTCAACCTGAAGATCGTCGCCGAGGGCGGCCTGCCCGCGAACGTGCAGCGCGACCGGGTCCAGGAGGTCGAGGCCCTGTCCGGCTGGAACCTCGACGACCGGCTCGTCGGCGACGACGAGGTGCCGTCCACCCTGGGCGGCGACGGCCTGACCGGCTGCGACGTGCTCGACCAGGCGGGTCTGGACCGCATCGCGGGCCTCGACGCGCTCGTCCCGCCGCTCGCGACGCCGACGGCCGACGTCACCGCGGTCGCCGCGACCGGTGAGTGCCCGCTCACCGGGGCGACGGTGTGGGGCGACGGCAACGTCCTCCTCGGCGGCGCGGGCAGCGACCTGCTCGAGGGCCGCGGCGCCGACGACGTCATCGACGGCGACAAGTGGCTCGCGGTCCGGCTCAGCGTCCGCGAGGACGCCGCCGACCCGGCCAGCGAGATCGGGACGACCGAGCTGCTCGAGCGTCCGTACCGGGCCGGCCGGCCGAGCACGCTCCAGGCCGACATCATGGCCAAGGTCGTCGACCCGGGGAACGTCGTGGCCGTGCGGGAGATCCGCACCGCCCCGGCCGCCGGGGACGTCGACACCGCGGTGTTCTCCGGCGCCCGCTCGGAGTACGTCGTCGGGCCCGACCCGGCCGACGCCTCCGTGACGGTCGTCGACCACCAGGGCGGCACCGACGGCGTCGACCGCCTGACGAACGTCGAGTGCCTCCAGTTCGCCGACCTGCGGGTCCCGACGGCGCCGGGCTCCTGCCCGAACGCCCCCGGGACGGGCACGCTGACGATCTCGGACACCACGCCGACGGAGGACCAGGCCGTGACGGTCGCCAGCACGCTGGCCGACCCGGACGGCATCGCCGGTGCGGTGACCTTCACGTGGCAGACCGAGACGGCGCCGGGCACGTGGGCGGACGTCGCGAACGGCGCGCAGCTCGTCCCCGGTGACGCCGAGGTCGGCCGGGCGCTGCGGGTGCAGGCGACGTACACCGACGGCCAGGGCGTCCTGTCCACGGTGTTCTCCGACCCGACCGGTCCGGTCGCGAACGTCAACGACCCGGCTGCCGGCCAGCCGACGATGAGCGCCACCCAGTTCCGCGAGGGTGTCGAGATCGCCGCGAGCACG
>JBQGCR010000098.1:0-2520 GCA_052038585.1 Kineosporiaceae bacterium | reverse complement strand
GGCCGCCGGCGACGAGCGCGGCGACGAAGACCGCCGTCGGCACGGTCGCGTCGAGCGCGCTGCGCCGGCCGCCGAGGACGTCGAGCAGCGTCGCCCGCGCCGCCGTCGGGCCGGCCTCGGGGCGGTGCGTGCTCACCGGCGCGCCGCCGCCTCGACGAGGGGCCCCGTCCGGGCGGGCAGCACCTGGGACAGGGCGACGACGGACGACGAGCGCTGCACGGCCGGGTCGGCGACGACGTCGTCGAGCACGCGCTGGAGGTCGGCGTTGGACCGGGCGACGACCCGGACGAGCAGGTCGCCCGAGCCGGACGTCGTCATCGCCTCGATGACCTCGGGCACCCCGCGCAGGTGCTCGACGAGCGCGCCGTACCCGCCGCCCTGGCGGATCTCCAGGGTGACGAAGGCGGTGACGGGGTAGCCGACCGCCGCCGGGTCGACGTCCGGGCCGAAGCCGCGGACGACGCCGTCGCGCTCGAGCCGGTCCAGCCGGGCCTGGACCGTCCCGCGGGCGACGCCGAGCCGGCGCGCGGCCTCGACGACGGGCAGGCGCGGCTCCTCGTGGAGCAGGCGCACGAGCGCGGCGTCGAGTCGGTCCACCACACGTCTCATCCTGCCCGACGGCGCGCCGGCCCGGCCCCACCACCGCCTCGCCCGGGACGGTGGTCGCGCGGGCCGTCCTTGCCTAGGCTGCACGTCCATGACCGTCACCGGGGTTCGCGACGTCGTGTCGGCGCTGTCCGACGGGCTGCCGCCGCACGCGCTCGTCACCGACCCCGACCTCATGGAGTCCTACCGCCACGACCGGGCGATGTTCTGCCCGGCCGGGATGCCGTCGGCGGTGGTCCTCGCGCGGGAGACCGCGCACGTGCAGCACGCGCTGCGGGTCGCCTCGGCGATGCGAGTGCCCGTCGTGCCGCAGGGCGCCCGCAGCGGCCTGTCCGGGGCGGCGAACGCGCTCGAGGGCTGCATCGTCGTCTCGACCGAGAAGATGACGCAGGTCCTCGAGATCGACGTCGCGAACCGGTTCGTCGTCACCCAGCCCGGCATCTACAACGCCGACCTGTCCGCGGCCGTCGCGGAGCACGGCCTGTTCTACCCGCCGGACCCGTCGTCGTGGGAGTTCTGCTCGATCGGCGGCAACATCGGCACGAACTCCGGCGGGCTGTGCTGCGTGAAGTACGGGGTGACCGTCGACTACGTCATGGGCCTGGAGGTCGTCCTCGCCTCGGGCGAGGTGCTGCGCACCGGGCGCCGCACGGTCAAGGGCGTCGCCGGGTACGACCTGACCAAGCTCTTCGTCGGCAGCGAGGGGACGCTCGGGATCACGACCGAGGCGACGCTCATGCTCCGCCCGGCGTCGCAGCGCCCGCGCACCGCCGCCGCGATGTTCGCGACCGCCGAGCAGGCGGCCGACGCCGTCGCCGCGATCATGCGCCGCGGGCACGCGCCGAGCCTGCTCGAGATCATGGACGCCACGAGCATCCGCGCGTCGAACGCCTACCTGCGCTCGGACCTGCCGGAGGACTGCGCGGCCATGCTCGTCTGGCAGTCCGACGCCGGCGGCGACGTCGCCCGGGCCGAGGTCTCCGCGATCGGGGCGGTCTGCGCGGCCGAGGGCGGGGACGTCGTCGAGGCCGACGACCCGGCCGAGGCCGAGGTGCTCCTCGCCGCCCGGCGCAGCGTCCTGCTCGCCTTCGACGCGATCGGCACGACGCTCATCGACGACGTCGCCGTGCCCCGGACGCGCCTGGCCGCCCTGATCCGCGGCACCGAGCGGATCGCCGAGCGCTTCGGGCTCGTCATCGGGGTCGTCGGGCACGCCGGGGACGGCAACATGCACCCGACGGTCGTCTTCGACGCCGCGGACGCCGACGCGGCCGCCCGCGCCCAGGAGGCCTTCGGTGCCGTCATGGGCCTGGGCCTGGAGCTCGGCGGGACGATCACCGGCGAGCACGGCGTCGGGGTGCTCAAGCGGGACTGGTTCGCCCGGGAGGCGGGCCCGACGTCGCTCGCGGTCCACCGCGCGGTCAAGGCGGCGCTGGACCCGCTCGGCATCCTCAACCCCGGCAAGGTCTTCGACCTCGCCCCGTGAGCGCAGACGGCACCGGAGCGCAGGTCGGGGACCTCCTCGCCCGCCTGCCGACGCGCGACGGCGCCGCCCCGGCCGACGACTGGCTGGCCGACGCCGGGCGGCTGCTCGACCGTGACCTCGACGACGTCGAGCGCGCCCGGCTCCTCGACGCCCGCTCCGTCGTGCGGTCCGTCGTGCGGTCCGTCGTGCGTCCCATCGTGCGGGACGACGTCGTCGCGCCGTCGCGGCCCTCGGTCGCCGCCGAGCTGTACCGCGACGCCGCCCGCGCGGCGGCGCTGTACGAGGACGCCGGGATGGGGGTCGAGGCGGCGGCGTCGTACGCGACGGCGGCGTCCGGCGCGGCGTACGCCGGCCACCTCGACGTCGCCCTCGACATCGCCGTCCGGGCCATCGCCTCGTTCTCCGCCGTCACGCAGTCCGAGCACGAG
>JBQGCR010000097.1:0-2600 GCA_052038585.1 Kineosporiaceae bacterium | reverse complement strand
CCGCGGGCGGCGAAGATCGAGTCGTTGAGCGCGGCGTACCGGGCGGACGGCGACATCCACGCCTCGGTGTCGACGTGCTGCGGCATGAGGGTCGGCAGGATCCCCACCTGGACGATGTGCGCCCCGAGCCGGTTCGCCTTCTCCTCGGCGGCGTTGAGGCTGGCCCGCAGGTCGCGCTCGAGGTCGAGCGCGGCGTCCCCGGACAGCGGCCGCGGCGGCACGTTCATCTCGATGTTGTAGGCGCCGATCTCGGTCTGGAAGGCCGGGTCGGCGATCTCGTCGAGCACCTCGGCGTTCTTGAGCAGCGGCTGGTAGTCCTTGTCGACGAGGTTCAGCTCCACCTCCAGCCCGGTGAGCGGCCGCTCCCCCTCGAACACGTCCGTGCCGAGCATCCGCTCGAAGACGTCCAGGCAGAGCTGGACCTTCTCGCGGTACCGCTGCCGCTGCTCGCGCGTGAAGCTCGCGCTGGAGACCTCGTCGCCCACGGCCCGAGCCTGGCAGACCGCGGCCCGCCCGGCCAGGTCACGCCGCCCACCTCACGTGTGTCGCTTCCGGCCGCTTGTCGGTGGGGCTGCCTACGGTGGCCTCGTGCGCATCCTCCACACGTCCGACTGGCACCTGGGCCGGTCGTTCCACCGGGTGGGGATGCTCGACGCCCAGGCGGCCTTCGTCGACCACCTCGTCGACGTCGTCCGCGCCGAGCGGGTCGACGTCGTCCTCGTCGCCGGCGACGTCTACGACCGCGCGCTGCCCGGCGTCGACGTCGTCGCGGTCCTCGACGACGCGCTCGTGCGGCTCGTCGCCGCGGGCGCCACCGTCGTCGTGTCGAGCGGCAACCACGACTCGGCGCGCCGGCTCGGGTTCGCCGCGCGCCTGCTCGAGTCGGCGCGGGTGCACGTCCGCACCGACCCCGCCCGCCTCGCCGAGCCGGTGCTCCTCGAGGACGCGCACGGCCCGGTCGCGCTGTACCCGCTGCCGTGGCTCGAGCCGGCGGTCGTCGCGCCGGCGCTCGGGGTCGTGCCGTCCCACGCCGCCGTGCTCGCGGCGGCGACGGACGCCGTCCGGGCCGACCTCGCCGGCCGGGGTGACGTGCGCAGCGTCGTCGCCGCGCACGCGTTCGTCGTCGGCGGCCAGGGCAGCGACAGCGAGCGGGACATCAGCGTGGGCGGCGTGCCGAGCGTCCCGGCCTCGGCCTTCGACGGGTTCGGCTACGTCGCGCTCGGCCACCTGCACGGCCGCCAGCAGCTCGGCGAGCACCTGCGGTACTCCGGCTCGCCGCTCGCCTACTCGTTCTCCGAGCACCGGCACGTCAAGGGCTCGTGGCTCGTGGAGCTGGGCCCGCGGGGTGTCGAGCGGGTCGACGCCGTCCGGGCCCCGGTCCCGCGGGCCCTCGCCGTGCTCCGCGGCGACCTCGGCACGCTGCTCGCCGACCCCGCGCTCGCGGACGCCGAGACCGCCTGGTGCCAGGTGACCCTCACCGACCCGCACCGGCCCAAGGCGGCGATGGAGCAGGTGCGGCGGCGCTTCCCGCACGCCCTGGAGCTGCGGCACGCGCCCCGGGTCGAGCCGGGCGCGGACGAGCAGACGTACACCGCGCGGGTGAGCGGGCGGGACGACCTCGCCGTGTGCTGCGGCTTCGTCGAGCACGTCCGCGGCCGCCCCAGCGAGGAGGCCGAGGCGGTGCTGCTGCGCGAGGCCCTCGAGGCGGGCCGGCGCGCCGAGCTCGAGACGCGCGGCGTCGCCCCGCTGCGCGGACGACGGCGGACGACGACGGCGGCCGCCGGGGCCCGGGAGGCCGGATGAGGCTGCACCGGCTGCGGGTCCAGGCGTTCGGGCCGTTCCCCGGCGTCGAGGAGGTCGACTTCGACGAGCTCGCCGCCGGTGGGCTCTTCCTGCTCCACGGCCCGACGGGCGCGGGCAAGACGAGCGTGCTCGACGCGCTGTGCTTCGCGCTCTACGGAGCCGTCCCCGGGGACCGGCGGCCGGGCCGGCTGCACAGCCAGCACGCCCCCGCGGACCTGCCGCCGCAGGTCGTGTGCGAGCTGTCCGTCGGGCCGCGCCGGATCGAGGTGACCCGGTCCCCGCAGTGGGAGCGCCCGAAGCGGCGGGGCACGGGGACGACGACGGAGCAGGCCCGCGTCGTCGTCCGCGAACGGACCGCCGACGGGTGGACCGCGCTGACGACGCGTCTCGACGAGGCCGGGCTGCTGCTCGACGACCTGCTCGGCATGCGGCTGGAGACCTTCACCAAGCTCGTCCTCCTGCCGCAGGGCGAGTTCGCGGCGTTCCTGCGGGCCGACGCGAACGAGCGGCAGGGCATGCTCGAGCGGCTCTTCGGCACCGACCGGTTCGCGGCCGTCGCCGAGCAGGTCCGCAGCCGTGCCGCGGTCGAGCGGGAGTCGGCCGACGGCGTGCTCCAGGACCTGCACCGGGTGCTCGCCCGCGCCGCTCAGGCCGCCGAGCCGGTGCTCGGCCGGCAGGAGGTGCCGGCGGAGGCGACCGGTGCCGCGGAGGCGGTCGACGGCCTGCTCGCGGCGGCCACCCGGGCGTGGGAGCAGGCGGAGTCCGCCCGCGGGATCGCCGCGGCGCGGCGGGCGGCG
>JBQGCR010000096.1:0-5657 GCA_052038585.1 Kineosporiaceae bacterium | reverse complement strand
ACCAGGCCGACGAGGAGCGCCTGTGCGAGAACGGGTCTCAGGCCGAGGACCGCGGCGACCCGGGCGTCGAGCGCGAGCGCCACGAGCGGACGGTACGCGACGGCGGCCAGGGCGAGGCCGACGGCCGCCGCCACCGTGAGGGCCGCCACGTCCCCGCCCGAGATCGCGAGGATGTCGCCGAAGAGGATGGCGGTGGCGTCGGTGGCGAAGCTGCCCGAGTGGGAGACGACGATGACGCCGAGCGCCAGCATGCCGACGAAGAGCAGGCCGATGCTCGTGTCGTACGACAGGGTGCTGCGGCGCTGGAGGAGGCCGATCAGGGCGCTCATGACGGCGGCGCTCACGGCGGCGCCGAGGAGGGCGGGCACGCCCGCGACCGTCGCGAGGGCGACGCCGGGGAGCATGCCGTGGGCGAGGGCCTCGCCGAGGAAGGCCATGCCGCGCACGACGACCCACGTGCCCACGACGCCGCACAGGACCGCGACGACGGCGCCGCCGGCGGCGGCGCGCTGGAAGAACTCGAGGCCGAAGGGCTCGGGGAGGAGGGGCACGCCGCGACGCTAGCCCTACTGAGAGCGATTATCAAAACCAGTTAAGCGCTAGGGTGGGTCCGTGACGTCGTCCCTCGGCCACCGGCCCGCACCCGCCGTCGCTACCGCTCCCGCGCCTGCGGTCGCGCGGTTCCAGGGGGTCCGGGTCACCTACGGCGGCCACCACGCGCTGCGCGACGTCGTCGTCCGGGTTCCCGCCGCGCGGCTCACGGTCGTCGCGGGGCCGAACGGGGCGGGCAAGTCGACGTTCCTCGAGCTGCTCGCGGGGGTGCGCCGGGCGACGTCCGGACACGTCACCTGCGAGGCCCGGTCGGTCGCCTTCGTGCCGCAGCGGACCGTCGTCCCCGACCGGCTGCCGGTCACCGTGCGCGAGGTCGTGACGGTCGGCGCGTGGGGGGAGGCCGGGCCCTGGCGGCGGGTCGGCGCCGCGGGCCGCCGGCGGGTGCGCGACTCGATGGAGCTGCTCGGGCTCGAGCCGCTCGCGCGCCGTCCGTTCAGCGCCCTGTCGGGCGGGGAGCGGCAGCGCACGCTCCTCGCGCAGGGGCTCGCGCGGGGCGCGGAGCTGCTCCTGCTCGACGAGCCGACGACGGGGCTCGACGCGGACAGCGCGGCGCGCATCTGCGAGGCGGTGGACCGAGAGGTGCGGCGCGGGGTGACCGTCGTGTGCGTGAGTCACGACCCGCTCGTCGTCGACCGGGCCGACCGTGTCGTCCGGCTCGAGGGGGGCCGCGTCGTGGCCGGCTCCGGCGTCGACGGCGCGACGCCGGTGTGCTTGCATGACCGCGTGAGCGACGACGACGCGCCCCGCGTGGTCCGTGCGAGCCGGGAGGTCGAGGCCCCGGCCGCGCTCCTCTTCGACCTCGTCGCCGACCCCGGGCAGCAGCCGCGCTGGGACGGCAACGACAACCTCGCCTCGGCCGAGCCGGGCCAGCGCGTGCGGGCCGTCGGCGACGTCTTCCGCACGACGTTGACCAACGGTGGCGTGCGGGAGAACCACGTCGTCGAGTTCGAGGTGGGTCGCCTCCTCGCCTGGCGGCCCTCCGAGGTCGGCCGGCGGCCGCCGGGTCACCTGTGGCGCTGGGAGTTCGAGGCGCTCTCGCCGGGGCGGACGTCGGTCACGCACACCTACGACTGGACCCTCCTCGAGGACCGCAACCGGCTCCCGCGCGCCCGGGCGACCACCCCCGAGCGGCTCCTCGCGTCGCTCGACCGCCTGGCGGACCTCGCCGAGGCGACGGCGGCCGGGCGTTGACGGCAGGCTCCTGACCCGAGGCCAGCACGAGAGGCTGCTGCCGAGCGGTCAGATCAGGGACGCCGCCGGGAATGAATACCCACCGGGGGTATGTTTCGACGGAATTCCCCTTCCCTCCGACGAGAGCCGCCCGCCATGAGCCACCAGCACTCGCCGAGCAGCACGGACCACGTCGACCGCTCCGGCCCGCAGCCCGGGCTGCATGACGGCCACGGCCCGGCCGGGCTCGACGCCATGGCCCTGTCCGCGACACTGCACTGCCTGACCGGGTGCGCCATCGGTGAGGTCCTCGGCCTCATGATCGGCACCGCGGTCGGGCTGAGCACCGGCTGGACCGTCGCGCTCGCCGTCGCCCTGGCGTTCCTCTTCGGGTACCTCCTGTCGACGCTGCCGCTGGTCAAGGCCGGCCTCGGCGTCGGCGCGGCCCTCTCCGTCGTCCTCGCCGCCGACACGCTGTCGATCGCGACGATGGAGGTCGTCGACAACCTCGTCATGGCCGTCGTCCCCGGCGCGATGGAGGCCGGCCTCGTGAACTGGGTGTTCTGGGTCTCGATGATGGTCGCGCTGACCGCCGCCTTCGCTGCCGCCTACCCGGTCAACCGCTACCTCATGCGACGCGGCAAGGGGCACGCCCTGACCCACGGGTACCGCGGGGACGCAGCCGAGGTCACCGGTGCGCGGCGCCTCATCCCCGACGTGTCGACGGCGACGCTGGCAGCGGCTGTCATCGCCTTCATGCTCGGGGGCCTGGCCGTGTCCGTCGCGTCCGAGCTCGGGGACGGTCCCGCACCCGGCACGCACGCGCAGGGGTCGCGCGGGGCCTGACCGGCGCGTCCGCAGCCGACCGCGGCCCCGGTACGGGGCGCCGACCACCGCACGCAGATGTCATCGGCGATCGCGTGACACCCACAGGGAGAGCGTCAGGGCCGCGCCCCAGACGAGGAACAGCGGGTCCCACACGAACGCGTGACCCACCATCGCCTCGCGGTCGTAGCCGCCGGCCGGCCGGACCAGCCCGGCCAGCACGGAGACGCTGACGACGACGTTGACGCGCCCGTAGAGCGCGTGGAACGGCCCGCCCACCCAGGCGACGCCCCGCCAGAACCAGCGAGCGGGCAGACGCCCGTAGGCGACGGCGACGGGGACGACGGCGGCGGCGAGCTTCGCCACCGCCACCGCACCGAGCACGGCACCGGACAGCAGCGGCCGTCGTGCCGAGAGGTCGACGGCCCACTGGCCGACGGACGCCAGCAACCACCCTCCGCCGAGAGCCCAGTAGAGGCTGGCCAGGGCGTGCAGGGTCCCGGCAGCGGCTGCGACGAGGACCCAGCCCCGCTCGCGCGTGCGGCGACGGTCGACGGGCATCCTGCGACGCTAGTCGCCGGACGAGCCCGACGTGGCCGAGGCCGCGCGCAGGAGGTCTCGCAGGGTGCGCAGGCCCCGGCGGGTGGCCTCGGCGTCGCCGCTCGCGAGCTGCTGGAAGACCAGGCCGTCCATGGCGGCGAAGGCGAGGTCGGAGACGGCCGGGTCGGTGACACCGACGCTGCGCATCGTCCGGCGGGTGTAGTCCCGGTAGCCCGCGTAGAGCGCGTCCACGTGAGGCCGCAGCTCGGGGCGCCGGCGCGACTCGAGGATGAGCTCGAACTGGAACGCCTGGAGGTCCGGGTCCTCCGCCGCCATGTCCGCGAGCCCGTCGGCCACGTCCTCGAGCCGCCCCGTCGTCGGGAGCATGCGGCTGGCGTCGAGGCTCAGGTCGAGGCTGTAGCGCAGGGCCTCCTCCAGGAGGGCGTCCCGGCTGCCGAAGTGATGGGCCACGAGGCCGTGCGTCACGCCGGCCTCACGGGCGACCGAGCGGTAGGTGAGGTTGCGCAGGCCGGCCTCGGCGACGACGCGGATCGCCGCGCGCAGGAGAGCCTCGCGGCCCTCGCCGTAGCGGGGCCGTCCCTGGTCGGTGCTCTCGGCGGTCTGCGCGCTCACGGCTCCTCGTCCTGTCCGGCTCCGGCCATTGTGCCCCGACGGCACCGGCTGACCTGTTGACAAGTTATCCAACTGGATAGATTCTCGTCGTCACGCCGGCACGGCGCCGAGCAGTCCACCCGGGGCGAAGGTCCCGGGGCGGCCTCCGTCCCAGGAGTGTGGTCGTGAGCGACACCGTGAACACCCAACCCGTGCAGCAAGGTCTCCAGCGCAACGCCATCAGCAGCACCGGGGTCGTCTTCCTCGTGCTCGCCGCCGCCAGTCCCCTCATCGGCCTCACCGGCGCCGTCCCCACCGCGATGGTCCTCGGCAACGGCCTGGCCGCGTCCGCGGCCTACGTCGCCGTCGGCGCCGTCCTCGCCGTGTTCGGCGTCTCGTACGTCGCGATGTCGCGCCAGGTCACGAACGCCGGTGCCCTGTACGCCTACGTCGGTCGCGGTCTCGGCCTGAGGATGGGCCTCGGCGCCGGCAGCATCGCCATCTGGGCGTACCTGTGCGTCCAGATCGCCGTCTACGGCTTCTTCGGCGCCCTCGCCGCGGCCGCCGTGCAGGACTGGTTCGGCGTCGCGGTGCCCTGGTGGGCGCTGACCTTCGCCCTCATGGCGCTCGTCCAGCTCTTCGGCTACCTCCACGTCGAGGTCGGGGCCAAGGTGCTCGGCGTCCTCATGGCCCTGGAGTGGGGCACGATCATCGTCGTCAGCCTCGTCATCCTCGCCCGGGGCGGTGCGGGGGAGGGCTACGCCGTCGGGGACGTCTTCAGCCCGACCGCCGCGCTCGCCGGCGCCCCCGGCGTGGCGCTCGTCATGGCCTTCGCGTCGATGTTCGGCTTCGAGTCGACGGCGATCTACGGCGAGGAGGTGCGCGACCCCAAGCGCGCCATCCCGCGGGCCACCTTCACCGCGCTCGGCGCGATCACCCTGTTCTTCGCCTTCAACTCGTGGGCGCTCGTCGTCGGGTACGGCCCGGGCCGGGCCGTCGACGCGGCAGGCGCATCCCTTGAGAGCGGCAACCCCGCCGCCTACGTCTTCGACGCCGCCGGGACCTACCTCGGCGCCTGGGCCCCCCAGGCCATGACCGTCTTCGTCATCACCTCGATGTTCGCCTGCAACCTGGCCTTCCACAACGGGATCGCGCGGTACCTGTGGACCCTCGGCCGCGACGGCGTGCTGCCCGTCGCGCTCGCGACGGTGCACCCCCGGACGAAGTCCCCGTACGTCGCGTCGTTGACCCAGACGGCGCTCGCCGCCGTGCTCGTGCTGCCGTTCGCGGTCCTCGGCAAGGACCCCGTGCTCACCCTGTTCTTCTGGGGCTCCGGGGCGGCGGTCGTCGGCGTCGTCAGCCTCTACATCCTCGTCGCGGTGTCGGCGTTCGTCTTCTTCCGCACCAACCCCGGGCTCGACGGCCGGACGTGGAACACGCAGGTCGCGCCCCTGCTCGCCGCCGCGCTCATGGCGGCGGCGCTCGTGCTCATCCTCGTGAACTTCGACGTCCTCGTCGGCAGCGCCGGCGGGCTGCCGACGAGCCTCGCCCTGACCGTCCCGACGGCCTTCGTCGTCGGGCTGGTCGCGTTCTCCGCCACCGAGTCCCGGATCGGCGCCACGGCGCTCGCCGACCTCGACAGCGAGCTGACGTGACCGTCCTCGGGACGACGGCGCGCCACCCCTGACTGCTGCCCGGCCGCCCGCGAGGCTCACGCGCCGGCCGGGCAGCACCGCACCCGACCGAGAGGACCCGACCGTGCCGATCCCCGAGGACCTGCGCCCGACACCGTTCTCCCCGCGGTACGCCGACACCGTCGAGGAGTGGATCGACGTCTACGGCCATGCCGTCCCCCTGTCGATCGACGACCCGGCGAAGGAGTACGACGCCGTCCGCAC
>JBQGCR010000095.1:0-7832 GCA_052038585.1 Kineosporiaceae bacterium | reverse complement strand
GCGCAGGAGCTCGTCGACGACCTCGTCATCAAGCTGCGGATCATCCGCTTCCTGCGCACCCCCGAGTACGAGGCCCTCTTCTCCGGCGACCCGACGTGGGTCACCGAGTCGATCGGCGGCATCGGCGTCGACGGCCGTCCGCTCGTCACCCGGACGTCCTTCCGGTACCTGCAGACCCTGTACGACCTCGGTCCGGCGCCCGAGCCGAACATGACCGTGCTCTGGTCGCCCGACCTGCCCGAGGGTTGGAAGTCGTTCTGCGCGAAGGTTTCCGTCGACACGAGCGCGATCCAGTACGAGTCCGACGAGCTGCTGCGCCCGCGCTGGGGCGACGACACGGCGATCGCCTGCTGCGTCTCGCCGATGGCGGTCGGCAGGGCGATGCAGTTCTTCGGCGCCCGCGTCAACCTCGCCAAGACGCTGCTCTACGCGATCAACGGCGGCCGCGACGAGGTGAGCGGGGAGCAGGTGGGTCCGCAGCTGCCGCCGCTGACGGGTGACGTCCTCGACGCCGACGAGGTGCTCGCGCGGTTCGACGTCATGACGGACTGGCTGGCCGAGACCTACGTCAGCGCGCTCAACGTCATCCACTACATGCACGACAAGTACGCCTACGAGCGGCTGGAGATGGCGCTGCACGACACCGACGTGCGGCGCACCCTCGCCTGCGGCATCGCCGGGCTGTCGGTCGCGGCCGACTCCCTCTCGGCGATCCGGTACGCGCGCGTACGGCCGGTCCGCGACGAGCGCGGGCTCGTCGTCGACTACGTCACCGAGGGCGAGTTCCCCGTCTACGGCAACGACGACGACCGTGCCGACGCCATCGCTGTCGACCTCGTGCGGTCCTTCATGGCCAAGGTGCGCCGGCACGAGGCCTACCGCGGCGCCGAGCACACCCAGTCGGTCCTGACGATCACGAGCAACGTCGTCTACGGCAAGGCGACCGGCAACACCCCGGACGGCCGGCGGGCGGGGGAGCCGTTCGCGCCGGGCGCCAACCCGATGAACGGCCGGGACACCCACGGCATGGTCGTCGCGGCCCTGTCGGTGGCCAAGCTGCCTTTCGACGACGCCCGCGACGGGATCTCACTGACGACGACGGTGACGCCGGAAGGGCTGGGCCGCACGCGGTCCGAGCAGGTCGCGAACCTCGTCGGCGTGCTCGACGCGTACACCGGCGCCGACGGCTTCCACCTCAACGTCAACGTGCTCGACCGCGCGACGCTCGAGGACGCGATGGAGCACCCGGAGGACTACCCGCAGCTGACGATCCGGGTCTCCGGGTACGCGGTGAACTTCGTCCGGCTCACCCGCGAGCAGCAGCTCGACGTCCTCGCCCGGACGTTCCACGGGTCGGTGTGACATGACGACCGGTGGGGGTGCGGTCGGCAGGGTGCACTCCTGGGACCTGTCGACCGGTGTCGACGGCCCGGGCACCCGCTACGTCGTCTTCACCGCCGGCTGCCCGCTGCGGTGCGCCTACTGCCACAACCCCGACACGTGGTCCGCGCGGTCCGGGACGCCGACCGCGGCCGCCGACGTCGTCGCCCGCGCCGCGCGCTACGCGCCGGTGCTGCGGGCGGCCGGCGGCGGGGTGACGGTCTCCGGCGGCGAGCCGCTGCTCCAGCCCGCGTTCTGCCAGGAGGTCCTCGAGGGCTGCGTCGACCTCGGGCTGCACACCGCCCTCGACACGTCCGGCTACCTGGGGTACCGGGCGAGCGACGCCCTGCTCGACGCCGTGGACCTCGTGCTCCTCGACGTCAAGAGCTTCGAGCCGGCCGTCTACCGGCGCCTCACCCGGCGTGACGTCGTCCCGACCCTGTCCTTCGCCCGGCGCCTGGCCGAGCGGGGCCGGCGGACGTGGGTGCGCTTCGTCGTCGTCCCCGGGTGGAGCGACGACCCGGACAACGTGACGGGCCTGGCGGCGTTCCTCGCGTCCCTCGGCCCGGGGGCCGTGGAGCGCGTCGACGTCCTCGCCTACCACTCGATGGGCCTCGCCAAGTACGCGGCGCTCGGGATCCCCGCGCCGACGGCCGGCGTCCGGCCGCCGGACGCCGCGGCGCTGGAACGGGTCCGGGCCGTCCTCGTCGACGCCGGCCTGCCCGCCGTCCTCCCGGGCGACGCCGCGCCGGCGCTCGCCTGACGTCAGCCCTCGGCCGTCCCGCCGCGGGACGTCCAGTCGACCGCGGGGGACCAGCGGTCACCGCGGACGACGGCGACCCGGTGCTCGACGACGACGCCGGCGGCGCGGGCGGTGCGCTCGAGGGTCAGGCACGCCACGCCCCGGGGCACCGCGAGCAGCGAGCGCAGGGCCGCCGTCGTCGTCGTGGCGCCGACCCGCTCGCGGACCGCGTCGACCGGTGCGTCGCAGCGCGCGACGAGAGCGTCCGTGAGCGAGCCGGAGACGTCCGCGCGGGCGAGCGGGGCCGCGACGCTCGCCGGCAGCCAGGACCGCTCGTGGGCCAGGGGGACCCCGCCGGCGTGCCGGACCCGCTCGACGTGCACGAGCCGGGCGGTCCCCGGCACGCCGAGCGCCGCCGCGGCCTCGGCGTCCTTGACGAAGCCCTGGGAGACGACGGCGGCGGTGACCACGGCGCCCTCCCGCGCCAGGGCGTGCAGCAGCGCCGCGTAGGTGCCGAGGGGCCGGCGGACCGGCCCGCGGACCGAGGTGGGACGGCCGCGCGCCGAGTCCAGGACGCCCGCCTCGCGCAGCCGCCGCAGCGCCTCGCGGACCGTGTGCCGCGAGACGTCGTACTCGCGGGTGAGGTCCACCTCGCCCGGGAACGTCTCACTGAAGGCGCCGGCCGCGAGCCGCCGGGTGATGTCCCGCTGGAGCTGCGCCCACAGCGGCAGCGGGTCGCGCCGGTCGAGCGCCTGCGCCGTCGTCGTCCCCATGCCCGCCTCCCGACGGTCGCCGTCTTGACCGGACAACCGTACCGGCGATCCCGCCGCGGCACCGCTCTGGCGGTGGACCGGGGTCCGGCCGTAGCCTCACCTGCGCACGCGGGCGCCGGTGCCCGCGCCCGTCGGAAGGGGCTGCCCGTGTACCAGGTCGTCGTCTCCTACGCCCACCCCGAGGACCCCGACGCCTTCGTCGAGCACTACGCCGGGACCCACGCGCCGCTCGCCCACGCGATCCCCGGCCTCACGTCGTTCACGTGGATGGTCTGCGAGACCGCGGACGGGTCGAGGCCGCCGCACTTCGTCATCGCCCGGCTCGAGTTCGCCTCGAAGGAGGACGCCCTCGCCGGCCTGGGCGGGCCCGAGGGGCAGGCCGCCGTCGCGGACCTGGCGAACTTCGCCCAGGCCGGCGTCGAGCTCGACCTGGGGGAGATCCGCGGCTGAGCGGAGGCGGTGCGGGACCGGTCGGACGGTCCCGGGAATGTCCCGGCGCCACGACGGTTGTGCAGTGAGCCGGGTCAGGCGGCGTACCGCGACGACGGGGTGCCCCAGACGCAGGTCCCGGGCCGACCCGCCGCCAGCACCCCGCGAAGGACACCATGACGGCCACCTCCCCCGTCGAGCAGCTGACCACCGCCGCGCGCGTGCGGCTCGTCGTCGTCCTCGGCTCCCTCACCGCCCTCGGCCCGCTGACGATCGACACGTACCTGCCGGCGCTGCCCGGCATCACCGAGGACCTGCGCACGACGCCGGGCGCCGTGGGGCTGACCCTCACCGCCACGCTCGTCGGCTTCGCCGTGGGCCAGCTGCTCATGGGGCCGGTCTCGGACGTCCTCGGTCGTCGCCGCCCGCTCATGGCGGGCGCCGCGGCGCACATCGCCGCCTCGGTGATGTGCGCGCTGGCGCCGAACATCGCCGTGCTCACCGGGTTCCGCGTGCTCCAGGGCGTGGCGGCGTCGGGGGCGGCCGTCGTCGCCCTGGCGGTGGTCCGGGACGTCGCGCACGGGCGGACCTTCGTCGTCCTCATGTCCCGCCTGCTGCTCGTCATGGGCGCCGCGCCGGTCCTCGCCCCCACCCTCGGCAGCCAGGTGCTGCGCTGGACCGACTGGCGCGGCGTCTTCCTGGCCCTCGCCGTCATCAGCGCGGCGCTCCTCGTCCTCACCGCCCTCGCCCTGCCGGAGACGCTGCCGGCGCAGCGGCGGCTGCGCGGCGGCGTCGCGGGGAGCCTGCGCGGGTACGCCGCCCTGCTCACCGACCGGGTCTTCGTCGGCCTCGCCCTGGTCGGCGGGCTGACGATGGCGGCGATCTTCGGCTACGTCGGCGGGTCGTCCTTCGTCCTCCAGGAGCAGTACGGCCTCGACGTCCAGGAGTACGGCCTCGTCTTCGGCGTGGGCTCGCTCTTCGTCATCGCCGGGACGCAGTCCAACCCGCGCCTGGTGCACCGCTGGTCGTCCGCGCAGGTGCTCGGCGGGGCGCTCGTGCTCGGCAGCGCCGGCGGCGTGGCGATGGTGCTCGCCGCGGCGACGGGGACCGGCGGGCTGCTCGGGCTGCTCGTGCCGCTGTGGTGCGTGCTCGCGGCGGTGGGCCTGTCCTTCCCCAACGCGCCGGCGCTGGCCCTGGAGCGGCACGGCCGGACGGCGGGGACGGCGGCGGCCCTGCTCGGCGCGGCGCAGTTCGGCGTCGCCGGGCTCGTCGGGCCGGTGCTCGGTGCGACGGGGGTCACGGCCGTCACGATGTCCGCGGTCATCGCCGCGGGGATGGTGCTGTGCCTGGCGGTCTACCTCGGCGTCGTCCGGCCGTGGCACCTGGGGCGGGCCGCCCCGGCCGACGTGCCCGTCGCGGTGCACTGACGTCAGGGGACCTGACGTGCTTGGGGTGAGTGACGGGACTTGAACCCGCGACCACCTGGACCACAACCAGGTGCTCTACCAGCTGAGCTACACCCACCATCGACCGCTGCGCGCAGCGGCCTCGGACAGCATACAGAACCCGACGGGGTGCTCGCTCAGGCGTGCGGGGCGGCCGGGACGACGTACTTGGCGGCGATCTTGCGGGCCGTCTCGGTGTCCGGGCCGGGCTGCGGGACGAAGACCGCCTCCCGGTAGTACTTGAGCTCCTCGATGCTCTCCCGGATGTCGGCCAGCGCGCGGTGCCCGCCGGCCTTGGCGGGTGAGGCGAAGTAGGCCCGCGGGTACCAGCGGCGCGACAGCTCCTTGATCGAGGAGACGTCGATGATCCGGTAGTGCAGGTACTGCTCGAGCTCCTTCATGTCCCGCGCGAGGAAGCCGCGGTCCGTCGAGACCGAGTTGCCCGCGAGCGGCGCCCGGCGCGGCTCGGCGACGAACTGCCGGACGTAGGTGAGGACGGCGTCCTCGGCCTCGGCGAGGGTCATCCCGCCGTCGAGGGCCTCGAGCAGGCCGGAGGAGGTGTGCATGTCCCGGACGACCTGGTTCATCTGGTCGAGCGCCGCCTGCGGGGGCCGGACGATGACGTCGACCCCGTCGCCGAGGACCGTGAGCTCCGAGTCGGTCACCAGGGCGGCGACCTCGACGAGGGCGTCGGACACCAGGTCCAGCCCCGTCATCTCGCAGTCGATCCAGACGATCCGGTCCTGACCACGCTCGTTTCCTGCCGCCACACGCCGCACTCTAGTGGGTCTGCTCCCTCTCGACCCTCTTCGTCCCCGGCCGTCCCGGCGCCGCGTCGTGCCGGGTGGGCGGGGGTCCGCGCCGCTACCCTCGCTGCGTGAGCGAGTTCGCGTCGTACACGGCGACCGTCCCGGCGGGGCTGCCGCCCGAGCACCCGCTGCCCTCCCCGCGGCGGCCCCGCGTCCTCGCCGTCGTCGTGTGGTCCCTCGTCGTCGTCCTGCTGCTCGGCTGCGGGCTGCTGAGCATCCTCGCGATCACTGCCGAGACGGGCCCGCTCGGGCTGGTCACCGGTGTCGTCCTCGCAGCCGTGCCCGTCTTCCCCGTCGTCGCGACGTTCCTCTGGCTCGACCGCTACGAGGCCGAGCCGCGCTCGCTGCTCGCCTTCGCGTTCGCCTGGGGGGCCGGGGTCGCGACCTTCGGCGCGCTCGTCATCAACACCGCCTCGATCGCGGCGATCCAGGCCGCGGGCGGGGACGTGACCGCCGGGTCGGTCGTCGTCGCGCCCGTCGTCGAGGAGACGTTCAAGGGCCTGGCCGTGCTGCTCATCTTCCTCGTGCGCCGCCGCGAGTTCGACGGCGTCGTCGACGGGATCGTCTACGCCGGGATGGCCGGGGTCGGGTTCGCCTTCGTCGAGAACGTCCTCTACCTCGGCCGGGCCCTGGCCGACTCGGGGACGACCGGGGCGGCGTTCGTCTTCGTCCTGCGCTGCCTCGTCTCGCCGTTCGCGCACCCGCTCTTCACCGCCGCGACCGGGGTCGGCATCGGGATCGCGGCCCGGAGCCGGCGCTGGTGGGTCTGGGTCGTCGCGCCCGTCGGCGGCTGGGTCGTCGCGGTGCTCCTGCACGGGGCGTGGAACCTCTCGGCGTCCTCCGGCCTGCAGGGCTTCGTCACCGCGTACGTCGTCTTCCAGATCCCGGTCTTCCTCGCCGTCGTCATCCTCGCCCTCGTCGCCCGGCGTCGTGAGGGCCGGCTCATCGCCCGGCACCTGCAGGTCTACGGCACGACGGGATGGCTCTCGCCGCAGGAGATCGCCATGCTCTCGTCCCTGCCCGCCCGCCGCGACGCCCGCGGCTGGGCCGGGCGCACCGGGGGAGCGGGGGCCCGGCAGGCGATGCGCGACTTCCAGGAGATGGGCAGCGAGCTCGCGTTCCTCCGGGAACGGATGGTGCACGGGACGGCGCCGGACGACGCCCGCACCGTCGAGTACGCGATGCTCGCGCGGATGTCGGCGCTGCGGGCCGGGTTCGTGCCGCGGTGGGTCGGCGCGACCTGAGCCCGCGCGTCAGCCGAGCCGCTCGAGGGCGAAGGCGACGAGGAAGCCCGCGCACGTCACCAGACCCGTGACGGCGTGCGCCCGCTCGAACGCCTCCGGGATCATCGTGTCGGCGACCATGGCGAGGATGGCCCCGGCCGCGACCGCGGTGATGAGCGCGACGAGCGCGGGCGCCGCGCCGTCGAGGAGCACCGCGCCGAGGGCGGCCGCCGCCGCCGAGGCCACGGCGATCGCCGTCCACACGCCGAAGACGTAGCGGGCGCTGCGGCCGTTGGCCTTCATGCCCGCGGCGCTCGACAGGCCCTCGGGCAGGTTGGAGATCGCGACGGCGGCGACGACGGGCAGCCCGACGCCGCTGCCGCCGAGCAGCGAGACGCCGAGGACGACGGACTCCGGCACCCCGTCGAGGAGCGCCCCCACGGCGATCGCCGCGCCGCTGCCGGACTGCTCGCCCTCGCTCGGCTGCTGCGTGCCGGAACGCTTTCGGTGCCGCGCGCCGCGACGGGCCAGCGCGACGTTCGCCCCGACGTAGGCCAGGGCGCCGCCGGCGAACCCGGCCGCGGTCGGGCCGAGGCCGCCGGTGTCCGCGGCCTCGTCCATGAGGTCGAACGCCAGTGCCGAGACGAGCACCCCGGCGCCGAACGCCATGACCCAGGCGATGACCCGCTGGGGGACGCGGACGAACCAGGCGACGGCGGCGCCGAGGACGAGCGTGCCGCCGCCCACGGCACCCCAGAGGGCGGCCTGCACCCAGATCGGCATGGCCGCCCCGTACCCAGGGGGCCCGACGTCAGCCGAGCGCCTGGCGACCCGCCCGCAGCACCGTGTCGCTGACCTTCTTGAAGAAGTCGGTCGACGTGCCCGCCAGGCTCATCGCCCAGTCGAGCTGGGTCGAGGCCGCCGCCTTCTCGGTGAGGGCGAGGATGCCGGCGAGGTTCTTCTCGTAGGCGTCGAGGTAGAACGCGCCCGCCTCCTTCGCGGCGGCGAGGACGCGCTCCTGCAGCTCGCGG
>JBQGCR010000094.1:0-1592 GCA_052038585.1 Kineosporiaceae bacterium | reverse complement strand
GGCGTCCCGGTAGTACGTCACGGGCACGGTCGAGGCCCAGCGGGCCTCGCTCTCCACCATCCGGACGGTCGCGTCGCGGACGTCCTGCGGCAGCCAGGGCCAGGCGAGGTACGCGGCGCGGCCGGCGATCCCGCCCCACAGCGGCCCCTGCCAGCCGTGCCCCCACCCGTCCGGCGTCGTCGAGACGTGGGTGAGCGTCACGCGGCGCAGCATCGTCACGGTGCGGCCGCGGGCGGTCGCGGCGTCGACGCCGGTGGCCCGCGCGTCCCACGTGCCGCTCGCGACGGTCGTCGCCAGCGCCAGCGCGGACATGGACAGCCGCCGGACCGCGTCCGTGCGGGCCCCCGCCGACGTCGACAGCGTCGCGCGGTCCAGCGGGGAGGCGAGCAGGCCGGGCGCGTGGGCGGACCACCACGTCCCGCTGAGGTACCGGTCCGCGGCGAGCAGGACGTCGCGGGCCGCGGCCGCGTCGGGCGGCGGCGCGGCGGACAGCCACGAGAGGTCCGGCGGCACGGTCGGCACGAGGGACGGCGCGGCGACGGCGTGCTGGACGTCGACGACGACGTGGACCGAGCGCGCCGTCGTCCACAGCCGCAGCGCGCCGTCGGCGCCGAGCGGCAGGAGGACGGTGTTCGACGTCGTCCGCCCGGCGGCGAAGTTCAGGCTCGACGTGCCGGGACGCGCTGCGCCGGAGGCCCAGCCGACGAGCACGCCCTGCGTCGTCGCGTCCGTGACCGTCAGGTGCGCGAGGACGGCGCGGGTGCCGACGGGCACCCCGCCGACGCGGGCCACGGGGACCGTGCGGACCGTCCCGGCCGTGAGCGGTGCGCTCGTCCCGCCGGTCCCGGCCCGTCGGGTGTCGTAGACCCGGGCCTGCGCGGCCGGGGCGGACAGGTAGCCCTCGACGTCGACGACGACGTCGACGGTGCCGGCGGACACGGTCATCGCGACGCGACCGGTCGCGTCGACGGGCAGCACCGTGAGGGCGCTCGACGGCGAGCCGGCGACGTTGACGCTCGACGTGGCGGGCCGCGCCGTGCCGGCCTGCCACGACGTCACGTAGGCCGGCGTCGTCGTCCGCGGCACGGCCGTGAGGTTGGCGACGACGGCACGGGTCCCCGGCGGCGGGGCGAGCGCGAGGACGCTCGTGCGTCCGGCGACGAGGGGCTGGCGGGTGGCGCGGGTGTCGACGACCCGGCGCGGGGTGACCGCCCGCAGGTCGGCGCCGGGCCCGACCCAGCCCTGGACGTCGACGACGACGTGCTCGCCGCCCCCGGTCCCGTCGACGACCCGGACGGTCCCGGACGGCACGGCGACGAGCACCTGGTTCGCGACGACCTCGCCGGCCCGGAAGTTCACCGTCGACGTCGGGCTCGAGGTGCCGTTGTCGACGCGGACCCACCCGGCCCGCGAGCCGGCGACGACGGTGACGTTGAGCAGGACGGCGGACGGGCCCGCGGCGGGGACGCCGAGCCCGAGCACGGGCACCGTGACGGTCTCGCCGGGCGAGAGCGGCCGCCCGGCCCGCGGCCCGCCGGGCGTCCGGGTGTCGAGCAGGCGGCGGGGTGCCACGGCGTCGACCACGGGGACCG
>JBQGCR010000093.1:0-6969 GCA_052038585.1 Kineosporiaceae bacterium | reverse complement strand
GTGCGGGCAGGACACGCCGGTCGCCCCCGGGTGTGCGGGCGGTTCCGCAGGACACGCGCTCGGCGAGTCCTGCCGAAGTGCCCGCACCCGGCGTCCGCCCGCCCGTCGGGTGCGGGCAGGACACGCCGGTCGCCCCCGGGTGTGCGGGCGGTTCTGCAGGACACGCGCTGGGCGAGTCCTGCGGAAGTGCCCGCACCCGGCGTGGGCAGGACGCACGAGAGCCCGGACGCACGAGAGCCCGGCCCCTCGGAGGGGCCGGGCTCTCGTCGTGCCGGGCGGCGGTGAGGCGGAAGGTCAGGACGCGACCCGCATGGGGCGGCGGCGCTCTCCGGTGTAGATGGCCTCACGGTCGTCCTCGGTCAGGCCGCCCCAGACGCCGTAGGGCTCGCGGACCGCGAGGGCGTGCGTACGGCACTCCTGGAGCACCGGGCAGGACGCGCAGATCGCCTTGGCGGCGGCGTCACGGTTGCGCCGGGCCGGGCCGCGCTCGCCCTCGGGGTGGAAGAACAGCGTCGGGTCGGCGTCGCGGCACGACCCCTGGAGCTGCCACTCCCAGATGTCCGCCACGGGCCCGGGAAGTCGGGAGATCTCAGCCATCACGCCACCGCCTGTCCTCTGCTGCCCGGACCGTCTGTCCCGGCATCTGTCGCCTTCGGTGCTGTCGTTCGTCCTTCAAGCTCTGGCCCGACCCTAACAACCGCGCCGCAGGTTGTTCAAGTACTTCGCGTCAGGAATTGTTCAGCGGCTCTGACGCGATTCTTCGCGGTGGTTCGTGGTGGTTCGTGACCTGCTCAACCGGTGTCCGGCGGGACCGAGGGCCCGCGCGAGCGCCCGTCGAGGGTGAACTACCCCGGTCGTCGCGATCTCAACCGTGCTGCGCAACTGCGTCCCGGCGCGTGAAGCGGTTCACCCGTCGGGCGATCGGGTGCTCCTCCCGTGGGTCGGGTGGCAGCATCGGCCACGGATCGGAACACTGGTCGTCATGGCGACGACATCTGGGGGTGACGTGCACGCCGCGCGTCCGACGTCGCCGACGCTCACCGTCGCGGCCGTCGCCCGTCGCCTGGGTGTCGCGCCGTCCACCCTGCGCACGTGGGACCGCCGCTACGGCCTGGGCCCGTCGGAGCACACCGCGGGCAGCCACCGCCGGTACACCGGCAGCGACCTGGCCCGCCTCGTCGTCATGCGCCGCCTCATCCTCGAGGGCGTCCCGTCCGCCGAGGCGGCCCGGCTCGCGACGAGCGGCCTGGCGGACGACGACGGCGCGGTCGCGCCCGTCGTCAGCCTGCCCGGGCACCTCATGGGCGGCGGCGCCCACCCGGCGCCGAGGGCCGGCGGCGCGGAGCGGCCGTCCGACGCCGACGCCGACGGCGAGGACGCCGACGACGACGGCCCGGGCCTCGCCGGGGCGCTGGTCCGCCCCGGCCTGCTCGACCACCCGGACCCGGCCGACTCCACCCACCAGCGCCCCGACGGCTGGCCGCACCGCCCGACGAACGCCGAGCGGGCGCGGGCCGGCGGCGGGCGGGTCATCGCCCTGCCCGAGGGCTCGCCGGCCGCACGCGGCCTCGCCCGGGCCGCGATGTCGCTCGACTCGCACGAGGTGACCCGGCTGCTGCGCGACGCGGTGCGCACCCACGGCGTCGTCCGTGCCTGGGACACCGTCGTCCTGCCCGTGCTCGTCGCCGTGGGCGAGCGGTGGCGGGCCACCGGTGAGGGCGTCGACGTCGAGCACGCGCTGTCCGAGTGCGTCGTCGGGGTCATGCGCGGCATCGCCGCGTCGCTGCACCGTCCGCGCAACACCCGCCCCGTCGTCCTCGGCTGCGCGGAGGGGGACCACCACACCCTCGCGCTGCACGTGCTCGCCGCGGCGCTCGCCGAGGAGGACGTCTCGACGCGGATGTTCGGCGTCGGCATGCCCCCGGAGGCGCTGCTGTCCGCCGTGCGCCGGATCGGGCCCTCCGTCGTCTTCCTCTTCGCCCGCCTCCCCGCCCAGGAGACCGCCGTCCTCGGGGAGATCCCGCGGCAGCGGCCGGCCCCGCGGGTCGTCGTCGGCGGCCGCGGGTGGGACCCCGACGGGCTGCCGCGCTCGGCCCGGCTCGTGACGTCCCTGGGAGAGGCCGTCGACGAGATCGTCGCCGCCGCGTCGCTCTGAGCGCCCCGGCCCTCTTGGCGACCGTCGTCCCGGTCTGCGAGGATCGGTGCGCCGTTCGGGGGAAGGGGCTTCACAGATCGCTCACGAAGCGTTAAACACTCAGGTTTCGCACAGGTGCCGCCGACAGACCCTCTGTGAGCGTCCTGCGTGGGCAGGCGTGAATCCCACGGAAGGGGACTGAGGTGGCCACGGTTCTCGTGTGCGACGACTCCGCGCTGGTGCGCGAGACCCTGCACAGGGCGCTGGCGACCGTACCGGGCATCACCCGGGTGGTCGACGCGGCGTCCGGGGAGGAGTCTCTGGCCCGCTGGCCGGTGGAGCGTCCGTCCTTGGTCCTCATGGACGTGCGCATGCCCGGCATCGGCGGGGTGGAGGCGACACGCAGGCTACTTGCCAGGCACCCGGAGGCCATCGTCATCATGGTGACGGTCGCCGAGGACGCCGAGGGCGTCGCTCGCGCGGTCGCCAGCGGTGCTCGGGGCTACCTGGTGAAGGACGCGACGCGAGAGGAGATGGCCGCGACCGTGGTGCACGCCCTGACCGACGCCGTCTGGCGCCGTCCCGTCCCCGCGCCGCGCACGGTCGAGGGGTCGGTCTCCGCGCCGCCGCTCACCGAGCGCGAGATGCAGGTCCTCACCGGGATGAGCCGTGGCCGCAGCAACGCCGAGATCGGCAAGGAGCTCTTCCTCTCCGAGGACACCGTGAAGACCCACGCCAGGCGCCTGTTCCGGAAGCTGGGGGCGGCCGACCGCGCCCAGGCCGTGGCCGTCGGGTTCCGGTGGGGACTGGTGCGGTGACCGTTTGGCGGTCCACTACGACGGCAGCGGTCTCGCGGACGGGGTAACGCCCCGGCCCGCGGGACCGATGTCGTACGTGGACGTCCGGACACCCGTGCTCCAGCCGCTCGTGACGAGGGCGCTGGAGGACGACCGGCAGGCCGCCGAGGAGCTCATGGCGGCCGTCCACCGGATGGTCTACCGCTACTGCCGCGGCCGCCTCGCGCGGTCCGGCACCGAGGACGCCGCGCAGGACGTGGCTCAGGAGGTCTGCATCGCCGTGCTGACGGCACTGCCGCGCTACCGGGACGAGGGCAAGCCCTTCGAGGCCTTCGTCTACCGGATCGCGTCGAACAAGATCGCAGACCTGCACCGTGCGGGGTACCGTGCGCCCGTGGCCATGGACGAGGTCCCGGACCGGGTCGACGCGTCCGCCGGCCCGGAGGACCTGGCCCTCGCCGGCGACGACGCCCGGCACGTGCGCGCCCTCCTGGAGACCCTGCCCCCGCAGCAGCGCGAGCTGCTCACCCTGCGGGTCGTCGTCGGCCTGTCCGCCGAGGAGACCGGGGCAGCCCTGGGCATGAGCGCCGGCGCCGTCCGCGTCGCCCAGCACCGCGCCATGGCCAAGCTGCGCGCCCTCGTCGCGGGCTCGGCCACCGTCGGGGGTGCCTCGTGACGGGCTCGTGGAGCCGTGACGGCGACGACGTCGAGGTGACCCTCGACGAGGGGGGCGAGCGCGTCTCGCTGAGCGACCTCGCCGCGACCGACGACCTCGTCGAGCGCCTCGCCCGCCGGCGCGGCGCGGACGACGCCGACCCCGCCGACCCCGCGGCCCTGGCCCTGGCCGAGCTCGTCCGGGTCGTCGACCTCGACACGGCTCGTGCCGAGGCGGCTTTCGACGCCCGGGCCCTGCTGGACCGCGTCGACTGGCTCGCCGACCGCGAGACCCTCGACTCGGCCGTCGCCCGCGCCGGGGACGAGCCGGATGTCGTCCGGATCCAGCGTGCCCGCAGCCTGCGGCACGTGCGCAAGGAGCCCAGGACGCTGCGGTTCAACCCGTTGACCGGTGCCGCGGCAGCCGCCTTCATCGCGGTCGCCGGCAGCCTGGTCGTCTCGAACAGCCTCACCGGCAACACAGTGGCCGGGGTCATCACGGGCACGCCCAGCACCGTCGCCTCGGCGCGGAACAACGCGGAGCTCGTCGACTACCTGGAGAAGGCGGAGGCTGCGCGCGCGGACGGCGACCAGACCATGGCCGTCTACTACGTCACCCAGGCCTCCCGGGTCTTGAGGAAGCTGCCGAAGGAGGCCCAGCCGGAGGCAGCCGTCCGGGTGCAGCAGGTGCTGACGCAGATCGTGGCCGAGGCCGGCCCCGCCGTGAAGGTGCCGGCCGAGGTCATCAAGAACATCACCGCCGCGGTCCAGCCGGCCAAGGGGCTGCTGCCGGACATGACACCCTCCGCGCCCGCCGGCACCACGTCCCCCGCGGACGAGCCCGCGCCGGACTCGCCACCGCAGTCGCAGCAGCCTGTCGTGCCGCTGGAGACGCCCAGCGCCCCGTCGGAGCAGCCTGCGCCCGAGCCGACCCCGTCGGACCTGCCCACCACGACTCCTGTGGACCCGCCGGTGGACACGCCTTCGCCGACGCCGACCGAGACGACGACACCGACGCCCACACCGACGGACACCACGTCGCCGACCCCGACGGGGACGCCCACGGAGACCCCTGCGGGGGACGACGCGGGCACGACGCCGGGCGACGTGCAGCCGGCCCCGCTGCCGACGGGGATCCCGCCGACGCCGTCCGACGCGGTCGTCGCCGGGCCCTAGGGATCGCGCCGTAGAATCGACAGGGTGAGCAGCCTCGGCGACGCCACCGGCCACGACGACAAGTTCGCCCCCTTCGGGCTGACCTACGACGACGTGCTCCTCCTGCCGGGGGAGACCGACGTCATCCCCAGCGAGGCGGACACGACGTCGCGGGTCTCGCGCCGGGTCGAGGTGAAGATCCCGCTGCTGTCGGCGGCGATGGACACCGTCACCGAGGCGCGGATGGCGATCGCCATGGCCCGCCAGGGCGGCCTCGGCGTCCTGCACCGCAACCTGTCCATCGACGAGCAGGCCCAGCACGTCGACCTCGTCAAGCGCTCCGAGGCCGGCATGGTCACCCACCCGGTGACGACGACGCCCGAGGCCACCCTCGCCGAGGTCGACGCGATCTGCGGCCGCTACCGGATCTCCGGCCTGCCCGTCGTCGACGCCGAGGGCCACCTCGTCGGCATCGTCACCAACCGCGACCTGCGCTTCGAGACCGACATGGACCGCCGGGTCGCCGACGTCATGACGAAGGCCCCGCTCGTCACCGGCCGGGTCGGCATCTCCGGCGACGAGGCGATGGCGCTGCTCGGCCGGCACAAGGTCGAGAAGCTGCCCCTCGTCGACGACGACGGCCGCCTGCGCGGCCTCATCACCGTCAAGGACTTCACCAAGAGCGAGCAGTTCCCGCTCGCGACGAAGGACGACGCCGGCCGCCTGCGGGTCGGCGCGGCGATCGGGTTCTTCGACGACGCGTGGAAGCGCGCCATGACGCTCGTCGAGGCCGGCGTCGACGTCCTGTTCGTCGACACGGCGAACGGGCACGCCCGCGGCGTCCTCGAGATGGTCTCCCGGCTCAAGGCCGAGCCCGCCGCCGCGCACGTCGACGTCGTCGGCGGCAACGTCGCGACCCGCGCCGGCGCCCAGGCGCTCGTCGACGCCGGTGCGGACGGCGTCAAGGTCGGCGTCGGCCCGGGCTCGATCTGCACGACCCGCGTCGTCGCCGGCGTCGGCGTCCCGCAGGTGACGGCGATCCACGAGGCGAGCAAGGCGACCCGCCCGGCCGGAGTCCCGCTCATCGGCGACGGCGGCCTGCAGTACTCCGGCGACATCGCCAAGGCGCTCGTCGCCGGCGCGGACACCGTGATGCTCGGGTCGCTGCTCGCCGGCTGCGAGGAGAGCCCCGGCGACCTCGTCTTCATCAACGGCAAGCAGGTCAAGAGCTACCGGGGGATGGGCTCGCTCGGCGCCGCGCAGGCCCGCGGGCGTGGCAAGTCCTACTCCAAGGACCGCTACTTCCAGGGCGACGTCGGCGACGACAAGTTCATCCCCGAGGGCATCGAGGGCCAGGTGGCCTACCGCGGCCCGCTCGCCGCCGTCGCGTTCCAGCTCGTCGGGGGCCTGCGCCAGTCGATGTTCTACGTCGGCGGCCGGACGGTCGGCGAGCTCCAGGACAAGGGCCAGTTCGTCCGGATCACGGCGGCGGGTCTCAAGGAGAGCCACCCGCACGACGTCGAGATGGTCGTCGAGGCGCCGAACTACACCAAGCACTGAGCCGGATAGCCTGGACGGCGTGAACGAGATCGAGATCGGGCGGGGCAAGCGGGGCCGGCGGGCCTACACCTTCGAGGACGTCGCCATCGTCCCCAGCCGGCGCACGCGTGACCCCGAGGAGGTCTCGGTCGCCTGGCAGATCGACGCCTACCGCTTCGAGCTGCCCGTCGTCGCCGCCCCGATGGACTCGGTCACCTCGCCCGCGACGGCCGTCGCGCTCGGCCGCCTCGGCGGCCTCGGCGTGCTCGACCTCGAGGGTCTGTGGACCCGGTACGAGGACCCCGAGCCCTACCTCGAGGAGATCGCCTCGCTCGAGCCGGGCGAGGCGACCCGGCGGATGCAGGAGATCTACGCCGCCGACATCCAGCCCGACCTCATCGCCGCGCGGGTCAAGGAGATCCGCGCGTCGGGGGTCACCGTCGCCGGGTCCCTCACGCCGCAGCGCACCCAGCAGTTCTGGCGCACGGTCGTGGGCGCCGGCGGCGGCGGGGGGGGGATGCGCCGCCCCCCCCCCCCCGCCGCGCCCGGCTCCGGCCGGGCCGAGCCGCTCAACCTCAAGCGGTTCATCTACGAGCTCGACGTGCCGGTCATCGTCGGCGGCTGCGCGACGTACACCGCGGCGCTGCACCTCATGCGCACCGGCGCGGCCGGCGTCCTCGTCGGCTTCGG
>JBQGCR010000092.1:0-3010 GCA_052038585.1 Kineosporiaceae bacterium | reverse complement strand
GACGCGCTCGCCGCCGGCACGCCCGCGGCCGACGTCGCGGCCGCCCACCCGGCGCTGTCCGCGCCGTGGGCCGCCCTCGCCGCCGACGCGCTCGCGGGCGGCCGGACGCTCGAGGGCTACGCCTACGCCCGGGTCGGCTACCACCGCGGCCTCGACGCGCTGCGCCGTGCCGGCTGGCGCGGCCAGGGCCCGGTGCCGTGGGCGCACGTGCCGAACCAGGGGTTCCTGTCCTGCCTCGCCGCCCTGGCCCGGGCCGCGGCCGCGATCGGCGAGACCGCCGAGGCGGACCGGTGCGCCCAGTTCCTCCGCGACTGCGACCCGACTGCTCCGACCGGGTGACTTCTCCGGTTTCGTGAACACCGCTTCGCCCGATCGGCCAGGATCTGTCCGTGGTTCACGGGGTTCGACGGGGACGGACCAGGACGTCGGCGGCGGCGTCGCTCCTGCTGCTGGTGGCTCTGGCCGGCTGCACGGCGCAGGACGGGAGCGACGCCGCGCCGTCGTCCGCCCGCAGGGCAGGGCCGGGGACGACGCCCCAGCCGCCCGGGCGGGCTGAGCCGGCGCTCACCGGGGTCCGTCGGGCGCTCAGCGTCCAGGACGCGCGGTCCGCGCTGCCGACCGCGGCGGACCTCGGCGACCGATGGCGGGTCGACCCCGACCGCTGGATCAGCGGCTGGATCCGGGACGACTTCGGTCCCGACGTCGAGATCTCGAGCGGGCTCTGCCGGAGCCTGCTCGACGACATCGGCGGGCTGGACCAGTTCCGTGGCGAGCCGGTCCAGGAGGCTGCGGACTTCGTCACCGGTGACGACGAGTACTACGGCGTCGAGATCATCTCGTCGAAGTCCCGGATGTCGGATCGCATGTTCGACTCCTTCGACCTCCGCGCCGAGGGCTGTCCGACCGGCACGGTCGTCTGGCCCGACGAGACCCGGATGGACTTCCGCGTGACGACGGAACCGGGCGGTCTGGGCGACGACTCGCGCACCCTCACGCTGGTCCAGGACTGGGGAGGCTACGCGGAGGACAGCCTCCAGCTGCACGTCGTCCGGGTCGGCCACACCGTCGTCACCGTCGGCTCGTTGGCCGCGCTCGACGACGTGAGTCAGGAGGAGCTGTCCGGGCGTGCGGCCCGGGTGCTCGAGGCCCTGGGCTGAGCAGGAGCGTCCGACCCCACGATGCGACCGGCAGGGGTCGCCGACATGATGGCCGGGTGACCAGCACCCACCCCGTCGTCGTCGTCGGCGGCGGCATCTCCGGCATCGCCGCGGCCCGGGCGGTCGCGGCGGCCGGCCTGCCCGTCAAGGTCCTCGACCGCGGCCGCAAGCTCGGCGGCCGGATGGCCTGCCGCACGGAGGACTCCGACGCCGGGCCCCGCCGGGTCGACGTCGGCGCCTCCTACTTCACCGCGAAGGACGAGCGGTTCCTCGCCGTCGTCGAGGACTGGCAGGCCCGCGGGCTGGCGCGGCGCTGGACCGACACCTTCCACCTCGCGACGCCCGAGGGACGGGCCGGGACGACGACGGGGCCGGTGCGCTGGGCCGGCACGCAGGGCCTGCGCAGCCTCGTCGAGGACCTGGCCTCCGGCCTGGACGTCACGCACGAGAACGAGGTCGGCGAGGTCGGCACGGACGCCGACGGCCGCCCGCACGTCGACGGCGAGCAGGCCGCCGCCGTCGTCCTCGCCATGCCGGACCCGCAGGCGAGCGACCTGCTGCCGGAGGACGTCGCGAAGGACCTCGGCGTGACGACCGGGGACAGCGCCCCGACGATCGCCGTGTGGGCCCGGTGGACGCGGCCGTGGTGGCCGCGGATGGACGGCGCGTTCGTCGACGGCTCCCCGGTGGTCTCCTGGGTCGCGGACGACGGCGCCCGCCGCGGCGACGGCGCGCCGGTGCTCGTCGCCCACACGACGGCCGTCTTCGCCGCGGCCCACCTCGACGACCCCGGCCTCGTCGTCGAACCGGTGCTCGCCGAGCTGCCGGCCCTGCTCGGGGCCGACTGCCCCGAGGACCCGGAGTACGCCCGCGTCCACCGGTGGTCCCTCGCGGCGCCCCGCACGCCGCACGACGAGCCCTTCGGGCTGCACGAGAGCCTCGTCGGGGTCTGCGGCGACGGCTGGGGCGCCAAGCCCCGGGTCGAGCAGGCGTGGCTGTCCGGTCACCTCCTCGGGACCGAGCTCGCGCGTCGGCTAGCCTCGTAGGTCGGTCCGAGACGCCGGACCGGGACCCGAACCGGAAGCAGGTGGACGCACATGCCCGCGATCGTGCTCGTCGGCACCCAGTGGGGTGACGAGGGCAAGGGCAAGGCGACCGACGCCCTCGGGCACCGCGTCGACTACGTGGTCAAGTTCAACGGCGGCAACAACGCCGGCCACACCGTCGTCGTCGGGGACGAGAAGTACGCCCTGCACCTGCTGCCGTCCGGGATCCTCACGCCGGGCTGCACGCCGGTCATCGGCAACGGCGTCGTCGTCGACCTCGCCGTGCTCTTCCAGGAGATCGACGGCCTCACCGAGCGCGGGATCGACTGCTCGAAGCTGCTGGTCAGCGCCAACGCACACGTCATCCCGTCGTACAACCGCACGCTCGACAAGGTCACCGAGCGCTTCCTCGGGTCCCGGCGGATCGGCACGACCGGCCGCGGCATCGGCCCGACGTACGCGGACAAGATGAACCGCGTCGGTATCCGGGTGCAGGACCTGTTCGACGAGAAGATCCTCGCCGCCAAGGTCGAGGGTGCCCTCTTCCAGAAGAACGAGCTGCTCGTCAAGGTCTACAACCGCCGCGCCGTGGCGGTCGAGGAGGTCGTCGAGGAGCTCACGGGCTTCGCCGAGCGGCTGCGGCCGATGGTCGCCGACACCGGCCTGGTGCTCAACCAGGCCCTCGACCGCGGCGAGACGGTGCTCTTCGAGGGCGGCCAGGCGACCCAGCTCGACGTCGACCACGGCAACTACCCGTTCGTCACGTCGTCCAACGCGACGGCCGCCGGCGCCTGCACGGGCTCCGGC
>JBQGCR010000091.1:0-2485 GCA_052038585.1 Kineosporiaceae bacterium | reverse complement strand
CCGGAGCCGCTCGGCGAGGTCCCGCTCGGCCGGCAGCCGCTCGCCGGCGGCGAAGACGCCGAGCCGGATCGCGGTCGCGAGGTGCTCGACCGTGGACTCGAAGGCGTTGCCGTCCCGGACGGGGCGCAGGACTGCGTCGGGCAGCGACGGCGTGGCGATGACGACGGCCCTCCTGACGCTCGACGGGTCCCTGAGCGCAGGATGCTTCCGTCTCCGGACCGTCAGGTCAAGGTATGCAACCAGACCTTTACGAGCGTGGTCAGTGCCGGGGGTCCGGCTCCCCGAGGTAGCCGCGCTCCTCGAGCAGCGCCCAGACCCGGTCGACCGCCTCGTCGACGGTCATCGTCGAGGTGTCGAGCGCGAGGTCGGCGTCGTCCGGCTCCTCGTAGGGGGAGGAGATGCCGGTGAACTCCGGGATGAGGCCCTGGCGCGCCTTGGCGTACAGGCCCTTGCGGTCGCGCCGCTCGCACTCCTCCAGGGGCGTCGAGACGTGGACGAGGACGAAGTCCCCGACGTCGGCGACCATGGCCCGCACCTCCGCGCGCACCGACGCGAAGGGGGCGATCGGCGCGCAGACCGCGAGCCCCCCGTGCTGCGTCACGAGGCTCGCGACGTAGCCGATCCGGCGGATGTTGAGGTCGCGGTCCTCCCGGCTGAAGCCGAGGCCGGAGGAGAGCATCCGGCGCACCTCGTCGCCGTCGAGCATCGAGACGTCGCGCCGGCCGTCGTCGAGCAGGCGCTCGGCGAGGGCCTTGGCGACCGTCGACTTGCCCGAGCCGGACAGGCCGGTGAAGAACAGGGTGACCCCGCGGCGGTCCGCGGGGGGCAGGGTCCGCTCGACCTCCCGGGCGGACGCCGGGTGCAGCGTGCGAGTGCCCCGCTCGGCGGGCGGCAGGACGAGCGTCGCGCCGTAGGCCTGGGCCAGGGCGGTCACGTCGCCGGAGGCCGGCAGGGCGACGGGGACGACGACGCCGGGGGCGCCCGCCTCGGCGGCGTCCCGGGCGGCGTCCCGGACGGCGCGCAGCAGGGCCTCCGGGGCGAGGTCGCGCCGGCGCCCGGCGCCGACGAGGACGAGCCAGAGCAGCCGCGCCTTCTCGTGCCCGGCGAGGGTCGCCACCTCCCCGACCCGGTCGGCGGTGAGCGCGCCGTCGACGGGGACGGCGAGGACGGTGCCGGTGCCGAGCAGGTCGAGCGCCTCGCGCACCTGCTCGGGGGTGCGGCGGTGCCGGCGAACGGGCGGGGCGGTGAAGGCGCGGGCGGGGGCGAGCTCGCCGGTGACGGTCGCGTCGTCGACCGGGCGGACGGCCTCGACGAGAGCGACCGGGGTGCCCTCTGCGTCCTCGACGACGAGCCCGCCGGACGCCGCCGCCGCGGCCGCCGTCGTCGTCCCCACGGTCAGGGCGGGCACCGCCTGGGCGCCGGCGAGCGCGAGCTCGAGCAGCTCCAGCGTCGCGCGGTCGGCGTGCCAGGAGGGGTGGGTCGCCAGGGCGGTCACGAGGTCCGTCACGGCGCCGATGCTCGCACACGGCCCGACGACGCAGGGCGCCGCACCCCGTGCGGGGTGCGACGCCCTGGTCGTGGAGCGTGCGGCGTCAGTCGTCGCCGCGCAGGATCGCCAGCAGGCGCAGGATCTCCAGGTACAGCCACACGAGGGTGACGACGAGACCGAACGCCGCGATCCACGCGAACTGCTGCGGCGCGCCGTCCCGGATGCCCCGCTCGATCGTGTCGAAGTCGAGGATGAGGAAGAACGACGCGAGGCCCACGCCGAAGGCGGCGATGAGCCAGCCGAGCGGGCTGTTGTAGGCGCTGTTGCCGGTGAACAGGGCGATGCCGAGGTTGACGAGCGCGAAGACGAGGTAGCCGGCGCCCGCGATGAGCAGGGTGCGGGTGAACTTCGGCGTCGCGCGGACCTTCCCGCTGCGGTAGAGCAGGAGCATCGCGGTGAACGCACCGAGCGTGCCGAGGACGGCCTGCGGGACGATCCCACCGCCGAACGCGGACGCGTAGACGAACGAGATGCCGCCGACGAAGACACCCTCGACCGCGGCGTAGGCCATGATCAGCGCCGGGCGGACCTTCTTGGAGAAGGAGATCGCCATGGCGAGGCCGAAGCCGACGAGCGCCGAGCCGAGGATGAGCATCAGGCTCGTCGGCTGGAGGACGAAGTACGTCGCGGCGGCGGTGGCGAGCAGGACGGCGAAGATCGTCGCCGTCCGCATGACGACGTCGTCGATCGTCATCCGGCCGGTCTGGAGCGGGGTCGCCGACGGGGCGGCGTACATGTCCTGGAGCTCGGTGGCCGACATCGTCGCGGCGCCGGCCTGTGCGCCGTAGCCTCCGCCGCGGGTGTCGAACCCGGCGTAGCCGTTCTGGCCGAACGCCTTGTTGTTCGAGAAGACGGGGTTGCGGCTTTCCATCGGTCCCTCCGCAGGATCGATCGTGGTTCCGTCCGGACGGCGGGTGGCCGCCCGTGGGGCCGCGC
>JBQGCR010000090.1:0-12940 GCA_052038585.1 Kineosporiaceae bacterium | reverse complement strand
GCGCAAGCGCGCCGTCGTCGAGGCGGCGCTGGGCCGCTGCGGCCTTCCGCGGGACCCGGTGCGCCTGCTCGCGGCCCTCGGCGGCGCGGACGTCGCGGTGCTCGTCGGCGTCGTGCTCGGCGCCGCCCGGGCCGGCGCGCCCGTCGTCCTCGACGGCCTCCTCACGAGCGTCGCCGCGCTCCTCGCGGTGCGGCTCGAGCCCGCCGCCGGACGCCACCTCGTCGCCGGCCCGCGCAGCGCCGAGCGGGCGCACGGCGACGTGCTCGTCGCCCTCGGGCTCGAGCCGCTGCTCGACCTGCGGCTGCGCTCCGGCGAGGGCGTCGGGGCGTGCCTGGCCGCCGGGGTGCTCCTCGACGCCCTCGCCGTCCGGGCCGGCACGGCCCGCACCCGGCCGGAATGAGCCGGCTGATCGACCGGTTGCCGCCAGGGTGATCGACGTACCCCTCTCCGTCCTCGACCTCGCCCCCGTGACCGCCGGCAGCACCGCCGGCGAGGCGCTCGCCCGCACCACCCGGGTCGCCCAGCGCGCGGAGTGGCTCGGGTACCGCCGCTTCTGGGTGGCCGAGCACCACTCGATGCCGGCCATCGCCAGCAGCGCGCCCGCCGTGCTCCTCGCGCACATCGCGGCGAACACCTCGACGATCCACGTGGGCTCGGGCGGCGTCATGCTGCCCAACCACGCGCCGCTCGTCGTCGCCGAGCAGTTCGGCACCCTCCACGCGCTGCACCCGGGCCGGGTCGACCTCGGCATCGGCCGCGCCCCGGGCACCGACCCCGCGACGGCCGCCGCCCTGCGCCGGACGACGGACGGGCTCTCGGCCGAGAACTTCCCCGCCGAGCTCGACGACCTCATCGCCTACTTCACCGGCGAGCCGGCCCGCCGGATCACCGCCACCCCGGGGCTCGGGGAGAGCCCGCAGGTCTGGCTGCTCGGCTCGAGCGGCTTCAGCGCCCAGCTCGCCGGCCTCATGGGCCTGCCGTTCAGCTTCGCCCACCACTTCAGCAGCCAGAACACCGTCCCGGCGCTCGACCTCTACCGCAGCAGCTTCCGGCCGTCGCGCTGGCTGGACCGGCCGCACGCGATGGTCGCCGTCAACGTCCTCGTCGCCGACAGCGACGAGCGCGCCGAGTTCCTCTCCGGCCCGTCGGCGCTCAGCTTCCTCAAGCTCCGCCAGGGCGTCTCGATGCCCATGGTCAGCCCGGAGGAGGCCGCGGCGTACCCGTGGAGCGAGCTCGAGCGCGAGTTCGTCCTCGCCCGGCGCGACGGCCAGGCGATGGGCTCGCCCGACACGGTCCGCCGCCAGCTCGGCGACCTCCTCGACCGCACGCAGGCCGACGAGCTCATGCTCACGACGATGGCGTACGACGTCGAGGACCGGCTGCGCTCCTTCGAGCTCGTCATGGACAAGGTCGTCGGGTAGCAGGACGACGCCGTGGGGGGCGAGGATGCGCCCGTGCGCATTATCGCCGTCTCCGACCTGCACTACCGGCTGCCGCACCTGGACTGGCTCGTCGAGCAGGCGGACGACGTCGACGCCGTCGCCATCGTCGGCGACCTCGCGGACGTCGTCGGCCGCGTGCCGCACCCCGTGCAGACGGTCGTCCTGTCGACCTACCTCACCGAGCTCTCGGCGCGGACGACGGTCTTCGCCGCGTCCGGCAACCACGACCTCGACGGGCCGGGGGAGCACGGCGAGCAGGTCGCGGGGTGGCTGCGGGCCGCGGCGGCCGAGCGGGTGCACGTCGACGGGTCGAGCGTCGACGTCGGCGGCACCCGGGTGACGGTGTGCCCCTGGTGGGACGGTCCGCGCACCCGGGACGCCGTCGCCGCGCAGCTGGCCGCCGCCGCGAGGGACCGGCCGGAGCGGTGGGTCTGGCTCTACCACTCCCCGCCGGCGGGCACCCCGCTGTGCCGGGACGGCCGGCGGGAGTTCCCCGACCACGACCTCGCCGCGTGGATCGCCGAGCACCGGCCGGACGTCGTCCTCACCGGCCACATCCACCAGGCGCCATGGGTCGAGGGCGGCTCGTGGCACGCCCGGCTCGGAGGCACCTGGGTCTTCAACGCCGGCCGGCAGATGGGGCCGGTGCCCGCGCACGTGCGGCTCGACCTCGACGCCGGGACGGCCGACTGGTACGGCGTCGTCGACGCCGGCCGGGTGTCCCTCTAGGACACGACTCGCCCTGGCCCGCTCAGCCCTCCGGGTCGCGGGCCGAGCCCGTCCGCAGCGGCGCCGCCTGGTGGTGCACGAGGGTGTCGAGGATACGGTCGACGAGCCCGAGGTGCCCGGCCTGCGCGGCCCCGTCGGCGAACTGCGCCTTGACGTCGACGAGGTAGCGGGTCATCCCGTCGAGCCGCTCCGCGGTCATCCGCAGGACGGCGAGCGCCGCGCCCGGCCGCTCGCGCAGGAACGCCGCCGGGTCGGCGACCTCGCGGACGACGAGCTCGGTCGCGGCCCGGACCGTCGCCGTCACCGGCTGCCCGAGGACGACGGACATCTCGCCGAACACCGCGCCCGGGTGCGCGACCCGCGCGAAGGCGACGCCGTCGCGCTCGATCGCGGCCGCGCCGGAGACGAGGACGAAGAGGGGCCCCGGGGCGTCGCCCTCGGCGAGGAGCACCTCGCCCGCGGGCACGGAGCGCTCCGGCAGGTCGCGCGTGAGGTCGAGGAGGTCGTCCACGGCGGCCAGTGTGCCGCAGGACCGGTTGGCCCGGTGCGCAGACCCTCCCCCGTGGAGCCTGCGCCCCGGGACCGGCGCGCGCCGCGCCCACCCCCCGCGGCGGGCCGCACTGTCGTTCGCCGGCTGAACGAAAGTACACGACGTATGCCCATTCGTCATAGCGCCACGCGGGGTCCACCCCGTCGGCGCACCGGGTGACGTGGGGGACAATCGGCCCATGCGGTCCGACGACGCCCAGACGCACGCCCTGGGGCCGGGGCGCGTCGTCAGCCCGCCGCCGCTCACACCGGAGGAGGCCGAGGCGGCCCAGCTGCCGGACCCGGCGGACGTCGCGGCCGACCAGCTCGTCCTCGTCGCGCGGCTGCACTACGAGCACGGCCTGACCCACCACGAGATCGCCGCCCGGCTCGGGCTCAGCCGGGTCAAGGTGACCCGGCTGCTCGCCGAGGCGCGCCGCACCGGCGTCGTCCGGATCAGCATCGAGGGCGAGTCCGGGTACGGGGAGCTGGAGTCGGCCCTCGTCGACCGCTGGGGGCTGCTCCGGGCGAGCGTCGCCCCCTCGTTCGAGACCCGGGAGCGGACGGCGGCCTCGGTGTCCGTCGTCGCGGCGAAGGCGCTCACCGAGCTCGTGAGCCGCTCCAGCGTCATCGCCGTCGGCGTGAGCGCGGCGGTCGCCCAGGTGGTGACCCAGCTGCGCGACGTCGAGGGCCGGCACGTCACCTTCGTCCCCGCCGCGGGGACGTCGGGCGGGAGGGCGAGCGTCCTGTCCCCGGGGATGGGGGCGGCCGCGCTCGGCTTCGCGTTCGGCGGCCACGCCTACCAGCTGCCCGCCCCGCTGCTCACGCAGGAGCCCCGCACCGCCGAGCTGCTGCGCGCCGACCCCGCGGTCGCCGACACCCTCGACGCGGCCCGGGCCGCCGACGTCCTCGTCGTCGGGCTCGGTGCCGTCAACGCACGCTTCGGCACCCTCGCCGCGGCTGCCGGCAGCGACGCGCTCCTGCGGGTGCGTGAGCTCGGGGCGGTCGGCGACATCTGCGGCAGCTTCTTCGACGCGCAGGGCCGTCAGGTGCGCACCGAGCTCGACGCGCGGCTCGTCGCGCTGCCGTTCGACGACCTGCTGCGGATCCCGACCCGCGTGGCCATCACGACGGGCTGGATGCCGGGCCTGGAGTGGGGGGCCAAGATCCCCGCGATCCGCGCCTCGCTCGTCGGGGGGATCATCAACACGCTCGTCATCGACGAGGTGACCGGAAAGGCCCTGCTCGAATGACCGCACGTCCCCCCGCCCGGCGCGACGTCCTGCGCCTCGGGCTGCTCGGTCTCGCCGGGGTGCCCGGCGCGGCGGCGCTGTCGGCCTGCAGCCCCGCGGACCCGCCCCTGCCGGGACCCACCGGGCCGGTGCGCGGCGGGACGCTCACGGTCGGCCTCTCGCAGACCCTCGTCCCCGGCCAGCTCGTCGGCTCGAACTTCACGGCCAACCACGTCAGCGGCCTGCTGTTCGACACCCTCGTCCGGCACGACGAACGGCTCCGCCCGACGAAGCACCTCGCGGACGGCTGGACACTGTCCCCGGACCGGCTCACCGTGACGGTCCGGCTGCGCGGCGACGTCCGGTTCCACGACGGGCAGCGCCTCACGGCGGACGACGTCGTCGCGACGACGCAGGCCGTCCGGACGAACGCCCCGCTCGGCTTCAACCTCACCGGGCTGGCGACCCGCATCGCCGACGTCCGCGCGACCGGACCGCTCGAGGTCGCCTTCACCCTGACGGACCCCACCGTGCAGTTCTTCGACCTCCTCGCGGGCCTGCCCGTCCTGCCCGCCGGCGCCGCCGCGGGCCTCGCCTCGGGCACGGAGGTCGTCGGGACGGGGCCGTTCGTCTGGGACGAGTGGCAGGCCGGTGAGTCGCTGACGCTGCGGCGCAACGAGAGCTGGTGGGCCCGTCCCGTCCTCCTGGACTCGGTCGTCCTGACGACGCTCGACAGCGCGGGGACGATGCGGTCGGCCGTGAGGACCGGCGCCGTCCACGTCGTCAACGGGGTGACCGCGGACGACGCCGAGGCGTACGCCGGGATGGAGTCGGTGCGCATCGCGGCCAGCGGGACGAACGGCCAGGGGTTCTACCTCGGCTGCAACGTCCGGCGCGGCCCGCTCCGGAGCCGGCAGGTCCGGCAGGCCGTCGCCCAGGCGGTCGACCGCGACCGCATCGTCGAGGACGTCTTCGGCGGGTCGGCCCTCGCCACCGCGCTGCCCTTCGGCCCCGACACCGCCGGCTGGTTCGAGGACCTCGCGCAGCGGTGGCCGTACGACCCCGCCGCCGCGCGCGCCGCGGCCCGGCAGGCCGGTTACGCCGGGGAGGAGCTCACCCTGGCGTACAAGGCCGACGTCGACCAGTCGCGGCTGCTCGCCGAGATCCTCCAGTTCGGGCTGCAGGAGGCCGGCTTCCGGGTCGCGCTGCGGACCTACGACGTCGCCGACTTCAACGAGCGGCTGCGGTCGGGCCGGATGCCCGACCTGTGGGTCAACGGGCATGCCTTCGCGGGCCTCGACCCCGCGACGCTCGTGAGCACCGCGCTCGCGTTCCGGGCCGGGGAGAACGCGTCCGGCTTCGACGACCCTCGCTACGAGGACCTCGTCCGGCGGGTCAGCGAGGAGGAGATGGGCTCGCCCGAGCGGCGCCGCACGGTGCGGGCGCTCGCCGAGCTCGTCGTCGAGGAGCAGTTCGTCGTCGAGCTGTGCATCGAGACCCAGCGGTACGTGCACCGGGCCGACGTGCACGGCGTCGGGCACGCCCCGTACGGGCAGCTGCTGCTCGACCAGGCGTGGGTCGGCCGGGACTGAGGTGGTCGGCCACCTCCTGCGGCGCCTGCCGGCTGCGGCGCTCACGCTGCTCGTGGCGTCCGTGGGCATCTTCGCCCTCGTCCGGCTCGCTCCGGGGGACGTCGCGTCGGCGCTGGCCGGCGAGGACGCCGACCCGGCCGCCGTCGCCGCCCTGCGCACCTCGCTCGGCCTGGACCGCCCGCCGGTCGAGCAGTACCTCACCTGGGCCGGGGGTGTCCTGCGCGGGGATCTCGGCACGTCGCTCCAGCTCCGCCGACCCGTCACCGAGGTCGTCGGCGGCGCCGCCCTGGCGACGGCGGAGCTCGCGGCCGCCGCGGCCGTGCTCGCCCTCGTCGGCGGCCTCGCCCTGGGCTACCTCGGCGCGACGGCGCGACGCCGCCGGGTGCGCACCGCCGTCGCCGCCGTCCTCACCGCGGGCGTCGCGGTCCCCGCGTACGTCACCGGCACGATCCTCGTCGCCGTCCTCGCCCTGTGGCTGGGTGTCCTGCCGTACGGCTCCCGGGGCGACTGGTCCGACGGCGCGGGGGAGGCCCTGCGGAGCCTCGTCCTGCCCGCCGTGACCCTCGCCCTGCCGGCCGCGGCCGTGCTCGGCCGCTACACCGCGGACGGCCTGCGCGCCGGCCTCGACCAGGACTACGTCCGCACCGCCCGGGCGGCCGGCGTCGGCCACCGCCGGGTCGCCCTCGTGCACGCCCTGCGCCCGGCGCTGCCCGGGCTCGTCACCGTCTGGAGCCTCCAGGTCGGCAACCTGCTCGGCGGGGCGGTCGTCGTCGAGTCGGTGTTCGACTGGCCCGGGCTCGGTGACAGGTCCGTCGACGCGGTGGCGGCGCGCGACTACCCCGTCGTCCAGGCCGTGCTCCTGCTCGCCGTCGCGACCTTCGTCGCCGTCCAGCTGCTCGGCGACCTCCTCGCCGCGGCGGCCGACCCGCGGATCCGACTGCGGTGAGCCGCTTCTCGCGCCGCACGTCGCCCTGGGCGGCGGCGCTGCGCACGCCCGCGGGCCGGGTCGGGGGCGCGCTCGTCGCCGTCGTCGTCCTCCTCGGCGTCCTCGCACCGCTGCTCACCCCGTGGTCGCCGACGGACCAGGTGCCCGGTGCCCGGCTCCAGCCGCCGTCGTGGGAGCACCCGCTCGGGACGGACGACGCGTCCCGGGACGTGCTGTCCCGCACCCTGCACGGGATCCGGGTCGACGTGCTCCTCGCGTTCCTCGCCGTCCCGGCCGGCTCGCTCCTCGGCTGCCTGCTCGCCCTGGTCTCCCTGTCGGCCCGGGCGGCCGACACGCTCGTCCAGCGCGCGCTCGACGTGCTCCTGGCCCTGCCGCCGCTCGTGCTCGGGATCGCCGTGGCCGCCGCCGTCGGACCGGGCCTGCCCGCGGTCGCGCTCGTCGTCGTCGCCGTCGAGGCGCCGATCGCGGCCCGGCTGCTGCGAGCCTCGATGCTCGTGACGCGGGAGGCCGACTACGTCGCCGCGGCGAGGGTCGCCGGGCTCGGGCCGGTCCGCCGGACGCTGCGGCACACGCTGCCCAACGCCGTCGACCCGGTCGTCGTCCAGCTCGCGCTCGCGATGTCGACGGCCGCGGCGCTCGAGGGGGCGATGAGCTTCGTCGGGCTCGGCGTCCAGCGACCGGACCCGTCGCTCGGGTCGAGCCTGCAGGAGGGGCTCGACCGGGTGACGACGGCGCCGGCCCTCCTGCTCGGCCCGCTCGTCGCGATCACCGCTCTCGTCCTGGGGTTCTGGCTCCTCGGGTCGGCGCTCACCCGGAGCCTTCGTGGCTGACGCGCCGGTCCTCGCGGTCCGTGACCTCCACGTCGCCTTCGCGGGCACGCCCGCGGTCGCGGGCCTGTCGCTCACCGTCGCGCCCGGCGAGGTCGTCGCCCTCGTCGGGGAGTCGGGGGCCGGCAAGTCGGTGACGGCGCTCGCGGTCGCGGGGCTGCTGCCCGCCGCGGCGTCGGTGACCGGTGAGGTGGTGGTGGGCGGCCGTCCGGTCCGTCCGGGCCGCGCGGCCGACCGGGTCGCGACGGTGTTCCAGGAGCCGCTCACCGCGCTCAACCCCACGTTCCGCTGCGGCTGGCAGGTCGCCGAGGCGCTGCGGGCCGACGGGGTGCCCCGCGCCGAGCGGAAGGCCGCGACCGGACGGCTGCTCGCCCGGGTCGGGCTCGACGGCCCCGGCTGGGCGCGCCGCTACCCGCACGAGCTGTCCGGCGGGCAGCGCCAGCGGGTCGTCCTCGCGATCGCCCTCGCCCGGCGTCCCGCGCTGCTCGTCGCCGACGAGCCGACGACGGCGCTCGACGCGGCGGTCCAGGCCGACGTCCTCGACGTGCTGCGGACGCTCGTCGCGGACACCGGGGCGGGCCTGCTGCTCGTCACCCACGACCTCGGCGTCGTCGCCGACCTCGCCGACCGCGTCGTCGTCCTGCGGGACGGCCGGCCGGTCGAGGAGGGCACGGCGGGGCAGGTGCTGCGCGCCCCGCGCGAGCCGGTCACCCGGGCGCTCGTCGCGGCGGTGCCCCGGCTGCCCCCGGTGTCCCGGCCGCCCGTCGCGACGGCGGAGCTCCCGGCGGCGGAGCTCCCGGCGGCCACCGTCCCGCCCCACGAGGAGCCCGCCGTCAGCGTCCGCGGCGTGGTCGTCCGGCACCGGCGGACTGACGCGCCGGCGCTCGACGGGGTGGACCTCGACGTCCCGGCCGGCGGCGTCGTGAGCGTCGTCGGGGAGTCCGGTGCCGGCAAGTCGACGCTGGCCCGCGTCGTCGCCGGGCTCGAGCGGGCCGACGAGGGCTGCGGCCACGTCCTCGGGACGCCGCTGCGCGCCCGTTCGCGCGGCGCCGGACGCCTCGGCGTCGTCCTGCAGGACCCCGCGGCGTCCCTCGACCCGCGCCGCACGGTCGGGGACAGCGTCGTCGAGCCGTTGACCGGCGGGCGGGCTCCGCTGCGGCGGGCCGCCGTGGCCGACCTGCGGGACCGGGCGGCGGGGCTGCTGCGCGACGTGGGGCTCGACCCGGCGTGGGTCGACCGGTCGCCGCGCGAGCTGTCCGGGGGTCAGCGCCAGCGCGTGGCGCTGGCCCGGGCCCTCGCCTCCCGACCTGCCCTGCTCGTCGCGGACGAGCCGACGAGCGCCCTCGACGTCACCGTCCGGGCCCGGGTGCTCGACCTCGTCCTCGAGGCGCGCGACCGGCTCGGGCTCGCCGTCCTCGTCGTCACGCACGACCTCGGCGTCGTCGCGCGGCTCGGCGGCGCCGTCGTCGTCCTGCGTGCCGGGCGGGTCGTCGAGACGGGCCCCGCGGACGACGTCCTCGCCGCCCCGGCGCACCCGTGGACGCGGCGGCTCGTCGAGGCGGTGCCGGTGGCGGACCCTGCGGAGCAACGCCGACGGCGGATCGCGCGAGCAGGAAGGTGAAGGTCCCGGCTCGGGGATCGGGTACGGGGGAGCCCCGAGACCCCGAGCCGGGCATGCACCTCGCGACGGGGGAGACACGAGGTGCATGCGGCGGCCGCAGAGCGGCGCCGTGGGAGGAACGCTACCGGTCGCGCGAGGATTGTCCAGAGCAACGCGCCGGCTTTCACACGGGTCGGTGTCAGCGACGCGCGAGGGAGCGGCTGATGACGAGCCGCTGGATCTGGTTCGTGCCCTCGAAGATCTGCATGACCTTGGCCTCGCGCATGAACCGCTCGACGGGCCAGTCGCGGGTGTAGCCGGCGCCGCCGAGCACCTGGACGGCGTCCTGCGTCACCTGCATCGCGTGGTCGGTGGCGACGAGCTTGGCGACGGACGCCTCGCGACCGAAGGGACGACCGGCGTCCTTGAGCCGGGCGGCGTGCAGGTAGGTCGCCCGGGCGCTGACCACGGCGGCCTCCATGTCGGCGAGCAGGAACGCCAGGCCCTGGTGCTGGGCGATGGGCCGGCCGAAGGTCTCGCGCTCCCCGGCGTAGGTGACCGCGACGTCGAGCGCGGCCTGTGCGAGACCCGTTGCGGCGGCGGCGATCCCGAGCCGGCCGGCGTCCAGCCCGGCGAGCGCGATCGTCAGCCCCTGGCCCTCGGCGCCGATCCGCCGCTCGGCCGGCACCCGCACGCCGTCGAAGAGCATGGTCGCCGTCGTCGCGCCGGTGAGGCCCATCTTGCGCTCGGGGGTGTCGGCGCTGAGGCCGGGGGAGCCGGCCGGCACGAGGAAGCACGTGATGCCGCGCGCGCCGTCGTCGCTCGTGCGGGCCAGGACGGTGTAGAAGTCGGCCTCGCCGCCGTGCGTCGTCCACGCCTTGGCGCCGGTGAGGACGTAGTCGTCGCCGTCGCGGACGGCGCGGCACCGCATGGCCGCGGGATCGGAGCCGGCGTGGGCCTCGGAGAGGCAGTAGGCGCCGAGCAGCTCGCCGCCGAGCATGTCCGGGAGCCAGCGCGCCTGCTGCTCCGGCGTCCCGAAGGCGACGAGCGGGAAGCACGAGAGCGCGTGGACGCTCACGCCGACGGCGACGCTGGCCCAGGCCTGCGCGAGCTCCTCGACCACCTGGAGGTAGACCTCGAAGGGCTGCCCCGAGCCGCCGTGCTCCTCCGGCGCGGACAGCCCGAGCAGCCCGGTGCGGCCGAGGGTGCGGAAGACCTCCCGGGGGAAGGCCTCCTTCTCCTCCGCGGGCCCGGCCTGCGGGCGCAGCTGCTCGTCGGCGATCTCCCGCACCAGGTCGACGAGGTCGGTGGACTCGGGGGTCGGCATGAGCCGGTTGACGGGCACGGCGGGCACTCCTGGGCGGTGTCGGTGCGCGGTCGGCGGTGACCGCCCTGCCGACGCTACCCGGAGCGGGCGCCGCCCGCCCGGACCGGGCCGATCCGGAGCACGCCGGACAGGTGTCACGCAGCGTGACGAACCCCGACGGTCGGGTCGTCCGGGGCGCTCGGCGCGAACCGGCCGTTGGTCCCTGGCGCGGCCACCGAGCGACGATCACCCTCGGAGGCGACGGGCCGTGACCGTCCACCTCCCCGGTGGGGGCTCCCCGTCGCAGCAGGGGGGACCACGCCATGACCACCTTCGCCATGCCCGCACCCACCCGGCGCACCGTGCTGCGTGCCGCCGCCGGGGCCGTCCTCGCCGTCACCGCCGACGGCGTCCTCCTCCGCGCCGCCGGCGGCCGGGCGTGGGCCACGCCGCTGCCGGGCGCCCACCTCGACCCGCTCACCGTGCCGAAGTTCGTCACCCCGCTGCCCGTGCCGGGGGTCATGCCGCCGTCCGGGCTCACGTGGGCGCCCGGGCTCGGGCTCACGACGACGTACGACATCTCGCTGCGCCGGCTGCGGCAGCAGGTCCTCCCCGCGGGGCTGCCCGCGACGACCGTCTTCGGGTACGGCGCCACGGGGCGTCCCGCGACCTTCGGCGCGCCGTCCCCGACGATCGAGGCCCGCTGGCGCCGGCCGGTGCGCGTCCGCTGGCGCAACCGGCTCGTCGACGACGACGGCCGCTGGCTGCCGCCGCTGCTGCCCGTCGACCAGACGCTGCACTGGGCCAACCCGCTCGGCGGCCCCGCCGGCCGCGACCGGCGCGACCCGCTCGCGTCGCCCGAGCCCTACACCGGTCCGGTGCCGGCCGTCACCCACGTCCACGGCGCGGTGACGTTCGAGGACAGCGACGGCTACCCGGAGGCGTGGTACCTGCCGGACGCCGCGGGCCTCGACCCGGCGTGGGCGACGACCGGGTCCGCCTACCACGAGCTCGCCCGGCAGGCCCGCCGCCGGGGCGCGCTGTGGCGTCCGGGGAGCGCGGTCGCCGACTACCCGAACGACCAGCGCGCGACGACGCTCTGGTACCACGACCACACCCTCGGGATGACGCGGACGAACGTGTACTCCGGTCCGGCCGGCTTCTTCCTCGTGCGGGGCGGACCGGACGACGACGTCCGGGACGCCAGGACCGGCCGCCGCGCCGTGCTCCCCGGCCCCGCGCCCGCCCCGGGCGACCGGCCGGGCACCCGCTACCGGGAGATCCCCCTGGCGATCCAGGACCGGTCCTTCGCCGAGGACGGCTCGCTCTTCTACCCGTCCTCACGCGCCTTCTTCGACGTCTTCGCCGGCCCCTACGCCCCCGCGACGGACGTCCCGCCGATCTGGAACCCGGAGTTCTTCGCCGACACCCTCGTCGTCAACGGCGTCACGTGGCCCTACCTCGAGGTCGAGGCCCGTCGGTACCGGTTCCGGATCCTCAACGGCTGCCAGTCGCGCTTCCTCGTCCTCGCGCTGTCGACGGGGACCCCGTTCTGGCAGATCGGGTCCGAGGGCGGGTACCTGCCGGAGCCGGTGCGGCTCGAGCGGTTGCTCGTGGCCCCGGCGGAGCGCGCCGACGTCCTCGTCGACCTCGCCGGCCTCGCGCCGGGGACGACGGTGACGCTGCTCAACCTCGGGCCCGACGAGCCTTTCGGCGGCGGTGAGCCGGACGCCGACTTCGACCGCGCGAACCCGGCGACGACGGGTCTGGTCCTCCAGCTGCGCGTCGTCGCGGGCGGCACGCCGGACCCGACGACGCCGCCGCAGCGGCTCCGGCTGCCGTGCCCGGCGCCGATCGGCCGACCGCGCGCCGTCCAGCGGGTCTCCCTGACCGAGATGGACAGCGCCGTCGTCGCCGCCGACGGCTCACCGCTCACCCCCGGTGCGGAACCCGCCGGCCCGACGATGGCCATGCTCGGGACGGTCGCGGACGACGGCACGCCGCAGCCGCTCGAGTGGGCCGCCCCGGTCACCGAGCGCAGCGTCGCCGGTGTCCCCGAGGTGTGGGAGATCCACAACCACACCATGGACGCGCACCCGATCCACCTGCACGCCACGCAGTTCCAGGTGCTCGACCGCACCGCGATGCCGGACCCCGCCGGGCCTGCGGACCCGGTCGTCCGGCCGGCCGAGCCGTGGGAGAGCGGCCGCAAGGACACGGTGGTCGCCTACCCGGGCGAGGTGACGCGCCTGCTCGCACGCTTCGACGAGCCGGGCCGGTTCGTCTGGCACTGCCACATCCTCGAGCACGAGGACAACGAGATGATGCGGCCCTTCGTCGTGGAGTGAGCGGCCTCAGCGGCGCCGGGTGCCGGCCGCGCGGGCGCAGTCGATGCACGTCCGCGCGCCGGGCCGGGCCTCCAGCCGCTCCGGCGCGATCGGCCGGCCGCACACCTCGCACACGCCGTACCGCCCGGCGCGCAGCTCGGCGAGCGCCCGGACGGCGTCGGCCCGGGACCGCTCGGCGGCCGCGATCTGGGCGGAGACCTGCTCGCGCTCCCAGGCGATCGTCGCGCCCTCGGGGTCGTGCTCGTCGTCGGCGTTCGACGACGCGGACGCCTCGACGATCCGGTCCCGTGTGCGCCGCAGCTCCTCGACGAGCGCCGCGGCGTCCCGTGCGGCCGCCTCGAGCCGCGCCGCCCTGTCGTCGTCCACGCCCCCACGGTGCCACGACGGCGC
>JBQGCR010000089.1:0-1805 GCA_052038585.1 Kineosporiaceae bacterium | reverse complement strand
GAGCTCGCGCTCGAGCCGCTGCTGGCCGACCCGGCCGGCGTCCTCGCCGGGGCGCTGCCGGACGCCGCGCGGGCGCTCGGCTCGGGCGGCCTCACGCCCGCGTGAGGTCCGGCAGCGGCGACAGCCCGCCGACGACGTCCTCCATTGCCAGCTCGGCCGCGCCGACCGCGGCCGCGGTGATGCCCAGGCGTCCGGCGACGAGCGCGGGACGGCGCTGCTCCGGCGACGGCAGCAGTGCGTCGAGGCGCTCCTCGGCGGGCCGCAGCAGGTGCTCGGTGAGCGCGCCGAAGTAGCCACCGAGGACCACCACCTCGGGATCGACGACGCTGACGATGACGGCGAGGCCCCGCGCGAGGTCCTCGGCGACCGCCTCGAGCCCGGCACGGACGGCGGGCACCGCGGCCGCGCGGAGGGCCACCGCCTCGGCGGACTCGACGGGCGTGCCGGTCTCCTCGGCCCCCACGGCGGCGAGCATCGCGCCCAGGCCGACCGCGGTCTCCCAGCACCCCGTGCGGCCGCAGCCGCAGCGCACGCCCGGACGGCCGAGCGGCACGTGGCCGACCTCGCCGGCGTTCCCCGCCGCCCCGCGCAGCACGCGGCCGTCCGCGACGATGCCCGCACCGATGCCGACCGTGCCGGTGAGGTACAGCGCGTGGGCCGCGCCCTGGGCGGCGCCGTGCCAGCGCTCGCCGTACGCCGCGCAGCTCGCGTCGTTGTCGAGGTGCACGGTGACGTCGGGGCCGAGGAGTGCCACGAGCCGCGAGTCGAGCTCCTCGCCCGCGACGTCCAGGTTGGGCGCCCAGACGACGCGGTGGCGCTCGGCGTCGATGAGGCCGGGGATCGCCACGACGGCCCCGAGCAGCCCGGCGCGGTCGGGGCAGGCCGGTGAGGCCAGCACCTCGGCCAGCAGGTCGAGCAGGACGGCGACCCGGTCGTCGGGCCCCGCGGGGGCGGCGGGCAGCGCGCGCACCTGCACGTCGAGGACGACGCCGGCGAGGTCGACGACCGCGACGGCGACGTAGTCGACGTTGACCTCCAGCCCGAGACCCCAGCAGGCACCGGGCCGCAGGGCGACGGGCCGCGAGGGGCGTCCGCGGGCCGCGGGCCCGTCGCCGTCCGCGGCTACCGGGGACGCCGCCTCCGGGGCTGCCTCGAGCAGCCCGAGCCGCTCCAGGCGGGTCACGATCACCCCGACGGTGGCCTTCGACAGCCCCGTGCGCCCGGCCAGCTCGACCCGGCTGGCCGGACCGTCCTCGCGCAGGGTCCGCACGACGCGGGCCGTCGTGGTGCGACGCAGGTCGTCGGGCGTGACGGCCTCCGGGTCGAGGCCCGCCCGGCCCCGCGTGCGGCCGGGCACGTCAGCCGCGGACGCCGTACAGGTGCTCCAGCGCGAGCTGGTCGAGGCGCTCGTAGCCCATGCTGCGGGCCGCCATCGCCTCCGGGTCCTCGGCCGGCGAGGCCAGCAGGTCGGCGATGGACTCGCCGGGGGCGAGGCTGGGCTGGGACAGCTCGGGCACCCGCGAGGCGACGAGGGCCTCGTGGACCTCGGGGTCGGCGCGGAAGGCGCGGACCTTGTCGCGCAGGACGAGGTAGTTCGTCATGCAGGCCCTCGCCGACTCCCAGACGCCGTCCTCGCCGTCGGTGCGGACCGGCTTGTAGTCGAAGTGGACGACGCCGTCGTACCCGCCGGCGAGCAGGGTGTCGACGACCCAGAAGGCGCCGCGCACGTTGCCGGCGCCGAAGCGCAGGTCCTGGTCGTAGCGCGGGCCGTGCTGGCCGTTGAGGTCGATGTGGAAGAGCTTGCC
>JBQGCR010000088.1:0-6751 GCA_052038585.1 Kineosporiaceae bacterium | reverse complement strand
GGGGACCCCTTGCGCGTCGACGTTCAAGGAGTCGGGGATCGGGAGGAGCGGAGCGCCTCGCGAGGGACGAGCGGGGCGCGCAGCGACGGCTCCCGTCACCCGCTCTCAAGCCAAAAGCACCGTTTCACCCCCTTCGACGCGCGGCCGCTGCTAGCGTCGCCGCACCGTTTCGAGGGGGGATGTGCCATGGCGCACCGTCGCGCTCTCCGAGCTCTCCTAGCAGCCGTCGTCGGCCTCGGGCTGGCCGTCCCCGCGGGCGCGGCGGTGACGACGTCGACCGCGGTCGCCGCGACGGTCCCGGCCGACGCGGAGGTGGTCCTGACACCGGGCGTCTGGGGCAGCGTCACCACGCAGGGCCGGCGCCAGCGGGCGGCGTACACGATCTACGTCCCGGCCGGCCAGCGGGTGACGGTCGACGTGTGGAGCAGCCAGATGCCGACGTCGTTCCAGGTCGTCGACCCCACCGGACGGGTCGTCGACCCGGACATCTACGTGTGCAACAACGACGAGGTGCGCGACTACCCCGCGTCGCCGACCGCCGGCACGTGGCGGATCATCGCGACCTCGCCCCTGGCCCGGCCGTTCTCCAGCCGCGCGGTCGTCCACCTCCCCTTCGACCTGGCCAACTCGGTCAACGACGGCGCGACCCGCACGACGCGGCTGACCGGCGTCGGGGACCGCGCCTCCTACCAGGTCTACGGCACGGCCGGGGAGCGGGCGACGTTCGCCGTGCAGGCGTCGTCGTGGAGCGCGCCGCGCTACTACGGGGCCCCGGACGTGCACGTCAGCCTCGTCTCGTTCACCGGCACCCGCGTCGAGCTCGGGGCGACGCGGGAGACGACCCCGTTCAAGGTCCGCTTCCTCGACGCGGTGATCCCGGAGACCGGCTACTACCGCCTGGTCCTCGACCCGGACTGGGACCTGACCGGCTCCATCACGTGGACCTGGCTGAGGGTCCGCGACCGCGTCCGCGACGTCTCCCCGGGCACGGTGACGGCGCGCACCGTCACCCCGGGCCAGACCTTCGGTCTTCGGCTGGCCGCGACCGCCGGCCAGGACCTCACCGTGACCCTCGGCCGCACGTCCTACCGCAGCCCCGGCAAGGCGCCCAACGGCGGCAAGGGGACGATCTACCTCGTCGCCCCGGACGGGACCTCGAGCTACCTGACGTCCTGGTGGCACCGGGCCTCCGACGGTCCGCCGAGGACCGTCACCCTCCCGGTGACGGCCACCGGCACGTGGACGGTCGTCGTCGACCCGGACGAGGACAAGTACGGCGTCGCGACGCTGGAGACGTCGCTGTCCTGAGCCCGGTCCGGGCCGGCGCGGCGGGTGCGGCGCCGTCGGCGGGCGTTCCGCTCGTCGCACGAGGGCGTCCGCTGGCCGTCCGCGGGAGCGGGACGGTTTCGGGCCGGGGTCCGCGCTCCACTAGCCTCACCCCCTGACAGGCCCGTTCACCGACCGGTCACAGCCGGCGGTCACGACCCGACGCACCGGGTCCGGGCCCCAGGGATGGGCCGCGGGAGGCCCCGGCCGCGCGCCGGGGCCACCCGCGGTACGGGGCGAAAACCCGTTGGCGGGCGCGTCGGGGACGACGACGATGCGGGCCATGAGCGAGCACGCGCAGGTGACCGTCCGCCGGGTGTCGCGGGACGAGGCGACCGCCTTCCTCGACGTCGACCAGTGGGCCTTCACGTACGACCCGACCGACCTCGACGCGGACCTGGCCGTCCGGCAGGTGCCGTGGGACCGCGCGTTCGCCGCGCACCTGCCCGGGTCGTCGGCGATGGACGGCATCTACGCGAGCTACACCTTCGACCTCACGGTCCCCGGCGGCGCGCAGCCGGGGACGACGGCGCGCTGCGCGGGCCTGACCTGGGTCGGGGTCCACCCGGAGCACCGCCGCAAGGGCATCCTGCGCACGATGATCGCGCACCACCTCGAGGACGCCCGGGCCGCCGGGGAACCGGTCTCGGCCCTGTTCGCCGCCGAGGCCGGCATCTACGGGCGGTTCGGCTACGGCCTCGCCGCCCGGGCCGCACGGCTCACCCTGCCGCGCGGGGCGCAGCTGCGCGAGGTGCCCGGCACGGACGGGCTGCGCCTGCGGCTCGAGCGCGCCGACGCGGCGAAGCACTCCCCCGTCGTCGAGTCGGTCCGCGACGCGGTGCGGACCCGGCGGCCGGGCGAGGTGTCCCGGCCGTTCGAGGGCCTGCGGCACCACCTGTTCGCCGACGAGAAGGCATGGCGCGACGGCGGCGAGACGCTGCGCTTCGCCGTCGTCGAGGACGCCGCGACCGGCGAGCCGCGCGGCTACTGCGTCTTCCGCCGCAAGGGCGACTGGGGCGACTCGGGCCCGGCGGGGACCGTCCTCGTCCGCGAGCTCACCGCGCTCGACGCGGCGGCGGCCCGGGTCCTGTGGGGCCGGCTGAGCGACCTCGACCTCATGGCGCGGCTCAAGACCGACGTCCGTCCCCTGGACGACCCGCTGTTCTGGCTGCTCACGGACGTCCGGGCCGCGACGCCGGCGCTGTGGGACAACCTCTGGGTGCGCCTGGTCGACGTCCCGGCCGCCCTCGCGGCGCGCCGGTGGGCGACCGACGTCGACGTCGTCCTCGACGTGACCGACGCCGACCTGCCGGGCAACGCCGGCCGCTGGCGGCTGCGCGGCGGCCCGACGTCGAGCACGTGCGAGCGGACGGACGGCGAGGCCGACCTCACGCTCGACGTCCGCGACCTCGGCGCCGCCTACCTCGGCGGGACCCCGCTCACCGCGCTCGCCGACGCCGGGCTGCTGCGGGCGTCGTCCGGCGAGGCGCTGTGGCGGGCGACGACGGCCTTCGCCTCGCCCGTCGCGCCGGTGTGCGGCTACCTGTTCTGAGCGGGCCGGACCCCCAGGGCCTCAGGCCTCGACGAGCTCGGGCTCGTTCGGGGTCGGCAGGTGCCGGTCGCGCCGCCAGGCCCGGTAGGCCACGGTCGCGGTGACGGCGACACCGGCGAGCAGGCCGAGCGCGTCGAGCCAGCCGGGCATGCCGCCCAGGGCGGCGACCACGGTGATCATGTTGACGATGACGATGAGCCCGCCGACGGCGGTGCCCATCGGCGCCTGCGGGAGCCGGCCGGCGAGCCGGGCGGCGAACGGCGCGACGATGACGCCGCCGAGCACGAGGCCGGCGACGGCGACCCACGGGATGTCGGAGTGCGCGACGCCGGTGAGGAAGCCCGTCGAGACCGACACGGCGACGAGGAACTCCGAGGCGCTCACCGTGCCGACGACCTTGCGGGGCTCGTGCGCCGTGACGGTCATGAGGCTCGGGGTGACGACGGGGCCCCAGCCGCCGCCGCCCGTGGCGTCGACGAACCCGCCGAGCAGCCCGATCGGGGAGAGCCAGCGCGCGGTGTTGCCGTTCTTCGGGGCCTTGATGAGGGTCTTGCCGGCGCCGAACCGCAGGAAGATGACGACGCCGAAGAAGATGAGCAGCGCCGCCATGCCGCTCTTCGCCGCGGCGAGGCTGATGCTCGTGAGGACGACGGCGCCGAGGAACCCGCCGACCATGCCCGGCAGGGCGACCCGGACGAGCACGGCCTTGTCGACGTTGCCGGCGCGCCAGTGGGACAGGCCGCTGACCAGCGTCGTCGGCAGCTTCGCCGCGTGGGTCGCGGCGCTCGCCGTGGCCGGCGCGACGCCGAGCATGAGCAGGACGGTCGCGGACGTGACCCCGAAGCCCATCCCGAGCGTGCCGTCGACGAACTGCGCGAGGCCGCCGGCGACGGCGAAGGCGAGGAGGATTCCCACTGGATCGACCTTCCAGATCGGATGAGTGCTCTATAGAGAGACTACGGGCCTCCGAGAGGCACTCAGCACCATGTCGGTCGGGAATCCCCCGAACAGACGACCGAACCGCTCAGGCGGCCTGGCAGACCGGGCAGAAGTACAGGGTCCGGGCCGCCATCGGCTCGGACAGCACCGGCGTCCCGCACACCCGGCAGGGCAGGCCGGTCCGCTTGTAGACGTAGTGGGCGTCCTCGCGGCGCACCGTCCCGGACCGGCGGCCGCGGTCCGCCGGCTGCGTCGTGACGATCCGGCCGCGCTTGAGCCCGTCGCGCAGGAGGACGACGAGATCGGTCCACATCGCGTCCCAGACCCCCGGCTCCAGCGACCGGCCGGGCGTGTGCGGGTCCTGCCGCGCCCGGAAGAGCGCCTCGGCGCGGTAGACGTTGCCGACGCCGGCGACGACGTCCTGCTGCATGAGGAGGACGCCGATGGACGTGCGGCTGCGGGCGATCCGCGCGGCGGTGCCGGGCAGGTCGTTGTCGCGGCGCAGCGGGTCGGCGCCCAGCCGCGCCCGCACGAGGGCGACCTCGTCGGGCAGGAGCACCTCGCAGGCGGTCGGCCCGCGCAGCTCGGCCCAGGCGCCCGCGTGCTCGCCGTCCTCCTTGGCGACGAGCCGCACCCGGACCGCACCGCGCGGCTCGGGAGGCTCACCGGTGCCGAACAGCCACTTGCCGTACAGCCCCAGGTGGACGTGCAGGTAGGCGTGCGCCCGCTCGTCGGGGTCCTCGCCGAAGCCGAGGAAGAGGTGCTTGCCGTGCGCGGACGCCCCGACGAGCACCTGCCCGTCGAGCCGCGCGGCCCCGGCCTCGAAACGGCCCTGCGGGCTGTCCGCCGCGAGCCGGCGGCCGCCGAACGTCTGCAGGTGCCGGCGGGCGTTCCCGTGGACGGTGTGGCCCTCGGGCATCAGCGGCCGCGCTCGTACTCGGCGAGCTGCTCGATCCGCCGGGCGTGCCGGGGGTCGCCGGAGAACGGCTCGGCGAGGAAGGCGTCGACGAACGACAGCGACTGCTCGACCGGGTGCTGCCGGGCCCCGACGGCGACGACGTTCGCGTCGTTGTGCTGGCGGGCGAGCCGGGCGGTCTCGAGGTTCCACGCGAGCGCCGCACGGACGCCGTCGACCTTGTTCGCGGCGATCTGCTCGCGGTTGCCCGACCCGCCGAGGACGACGCCGAGCGAGCCCGGCTCCGCCACGGTGGCCGCCGCGGCGGCGAAGCAGTACGGCGGGTAGTCGTCCTGCGCCTCGTACGTCGGGGCGCCGTGGTCGACGACCTCGTGCCCCGCCGCCCTCAGGTGCTCGACGAGGGCGGTCTTGAGCTCGAACCCGGCGTGGTCGCTGCCGACGTGGACGCGCATGGCCCGATCCTCGCGCAGGACCGGGACCCGCGCACGGCAGGTCCCGGTCCTGCGCGGACCACGGTCGGGCGGGCGGATCAGTCGAAGACGGGGCCCTGCGTGCGGGTGCGCTTGAGCTCGAAGAAGCCCGGGGTCCCCGCGACGAGGACGGCGCCGTCCCAGAGCCTCCCGGCGGCCTCGCCCTTGGGCGCCGGGGTGACGACGGGGCCGAAGAACGCGACGCCGTTCACGGCGACGACGGGGGTGCCGACGTCCTCGCCGACGAGGCCGATGCCCTCGGCGTGGGAGGCCTTGAGCTGCTCGTCGTACTCGGTGCTCGTCGCGAAGCGGGCGAGGTCGGCGGGCAGGCCGACCTCCTCGAGCGCCTCGACGACGACCTGCGCGTAGTCGCTGTTGCCGCCCGGGTGGATGCGGGTGCCCATGGCGTCGTAGAGCCGCTTGACGACGTCGTCGCCGTGCAGCTCCTTGGCCGCGGTGACGACGCGGACCGGGCCCCACGCCTTGTCCATGAGCTCGCGGTACTGCTCGGGCAGCTCGCGGCCGTCGTTGAGGACGGCCAGGCTCATGACGTGCCAGCGGACGTCGACCGGACGGACCTTCTCGACCTCGGTCATCCAGCGCGAGGTCATCCAGGCCCAGGGGCACACGGGGTCGAACCAGAAGTCGGCGGTGCTGCGCTCGCTCACGACAGGACGCTCCTTGCGGGACGGGTGGCTCGGACGATCGGACCCAACCCTGCCGCGCGCGACCTTGTTCCGCCCGCCCGGCCGCCCCGGCCCACACGTCCCGCGCGGCCCGGCACCGTCTGAGAGGATCGGCGCGCACCTGACGCGACCGACGAGGAGATGCAGTGCCCGGGATCAACCTGACGCGCGACGAGGCCGCGGCCCGTGCGGCCGTGCTCGCCGTGAGCGCGTACGACGTCGAGCTCGACCTGTCCGTCGACGGCGCCACCTTCGGCTCGACGACGACGGTGCGGTTCTCCTGCTCGGCCCCGGGGACGTCGACCTTCATCGACCTCGTCGCCCCGACGGTCCGCGAGGTCGTCCTCAACGGCGTCGCGCTCGACGTCGACGCCGTCGTCTCCACCGCGCGGATCGCCCTGCCGGACCTCGCCGCCGAGAACACCCTCGTCGTCCGGGCCGACGCGGCGTACATGCAGACCGGCGAGGGGCTCCACCGCTTCGTCGACCCGGTCGACAAGGAGACCTACCTCTACAGCCAGTTCGAGGTCGCCGACGCCCGGCGGGTCTTCGCGTGCTTCGACCAGCCGGACCTCAAGGCGCCCTTCACGTTCACGGTGACGGCGCCGGACCACTGGCAGGTCGTCTCGGTCTCCCCCACGCCGCAGCCCGAGCCGGCGGCCGCGCGGACGGCGACGTGGCGCTTCGCGACGACCCCGCCGCTCAGCCCCTACGTCACGGCGATCGTCGCCGGCCCCTACCACCGGGTCACCGGCGAGCTGACGAGCCGCGACGGCCGGACGGTCCCGCTCGGCGTCTTCTGCCGGGCGTCGCTGGCCGAGCACCTCGACGCCGAGCAGGTCATGGACATCACGCGGCAGGG
>JBQGCR010000087.1:0-2451 GCA_052038585.1 Kineosporiaceae bacterium | reverse complement strand
CGCGCCGAAGAGGCCGACGGCGTCGGTCTCGTTGTCGCAGAACAGGAGCACCGGCGTGCCCTGCGCGCACAGGTGGTAGCGGCCGAGGTGCCCGTGGTCGACCTCGACGGCCTCGAGCCCGCCGACGGTCAGGGTCGGCGGCAGGAGCTGGTGCATCGTCCCCTTGCGGGGGTCACGGCCCCACGCCCACGTGTTGCGGAACCACAGCTGCGGGAGCAGGTGCAGCGGCGCGGCGTCCGGGCCGTGGTTGGTCGCCGTGATCTCGACGCACAGGTCCTCCGGGGCGGCCTTGGCGTAGGTGACGGTGACGTCGAAGAAGCGGTTCCCGTCGAGCACGCCGGTGTCCCCGAGCTCGAACTCGCGCTCGTCCCGGCCGCGCCGGGCGTTCTCGGCGCGCAGCCGCTCGTAGGGGAAGGCCGCCTGGGGGTAGCGGTACGTCCAGCGCATCCACGAGTGGGTCGGCGTGCCGTCGACGGCCCACCAGTACTCCTTGACGTCCTCGCCGTGGTTGCCCTCGCCGTTCGTCAGGCCGAAGAGCCGCTCCTTGAGCCGGTCGTCGTGGGTGTTCCACAGGGCGACGGCGAGGTTGAGGAAGCCGTACCGGTCGCACACCCCGCCGAGGCCGTCCTCGCCCCAGCGGTAGGCGCGGGCGTGCGCGTGGTCGAACGGGAAGTGCGACCACGCGTCACCGTCGGCGGAGTAGTCCTCCCGCACGGTGCCCCACTGCCGCCCGGCGAGGTAGGGGCCCCAGAGCCGCCACGGCCCCTCGGCGCCGGGCGACTCGGCGAGCCGGCGGTGCTCGGCGGTGCTGCGGGGCGTCCACGCGGACGCGGTCTCCTCGGCCACCGCGCCAGCCTGCCGCGCCCGTGTGACGCGGGTGTTTCACACCCGGCGGCGCTCGGCGGCCTCCGCGACGCAGGCCCTCACCTGCGGGGTGAGCCGGGCGACGGCGTCGAGGAGGGCGACGACGTCGTCGTCGTCCGTCGTGGCCGTGCCGCCCGGCGGGGGTTCCTCGCCGAGCAGGTCGTGCAGGGTGGCCAGCACGGCCTCCTCGGCGAAGACGAGCGGGGCGACCGGGCCGAGGGCGGCGAGCATCGCTGCGACGGCGCGCTGGCGGGCGAAGGGCCCGTCGTGGTCGAGGACGTCGTCCGCCGCGCGTCGCGCGAGGTTGACGCGCCGGCGCAGCTCCGGGACGAGGACGCTCGCCGGCGGCAGGCCCGAGAGGTCGGGCTCGCGGGACGGCTCGACGTCCAGGCCGCGGCCCGCCGCCTCCATGAGCACGGCGCGGGCGACCTGCGTCCGGGACCGGCCGAGGAGCAGGGCGTAGGCGCCGGCTGACAGGGCGGGGACCATCGCCGCACGCTAAGCCTGCCCGGTGAACTCCGGGCGACGGGCGGTCGACGAGCGGGTGCTCGTGCCGGTGCCCGTGAGCGGGACGTCGGCGACGACGCCGAGCGAGCCGTCCGGCGTGGACGTCGTCGCGACGCTCAGCCGGGCGCTGCGGCCGCGGTGCTCGAGCGTCGCGACGGCGTTGCCGAACAGCGGCCCGGCGACCCGGCGGTACTCCACGGGCGGCGGCGGGGCGCCGGGGCCCGGACGCAGGAGCGCCCGCACGAGCCGTTCGACCCGGGCGTCCCAGGCGAGCCGGAACGCCAGCCGCATCGGCGCGGGGGCCTGGTTGTTCAGCGGCGAGCACGTCACCTGGTGCACGGGCGCGAGCGCCTCGGGGTCGGCGCCGAGCAGCGCCCGGCCGACGTAGGAGTGGTGGACGTCGCCGGAGACGACGCTGACGCTCGCCGGCCCGCCCGGACGGCGGGTCGCGACGTCCGTCAGGGCATCGGCGAGGGCGTGCGCCGAGCGCCGGAACGCCGCCCAGTGCTCGAGGTCCGCGGCCCGCCGCAGGGCCTCGCCGAGGCGGCCGCGCAGCCCGGGCCGGTCGGCGAGCCGCTCGCTCCAGCCCTCCACGGCGTCGAGCGCGGGGGCGAGCAGCCACGGCAGCGACGTCGCGACGACGACGTGGTCGGGCCCCGGCTCGAGCATCCGCTCGCGCGCCCACGCCAGCTCGGCCTCGGACATCATGAGCCGCGGTCCGCCGTCGAGGATGCGCCCGCAGCGCGAGTCGAGGACGACGACCCGGGTGCGGCCGACCTCGCGCACGTAGGACCAGCGGTAGCCCTTCTCGCCGTCGGCCTCCGCGTCGGCCGCGACCGCGAGGCGGCGCAGCACGGGCTCGACGTCGATGCCGGGGTGCGGCACGGCGAGCAGCGCCCGCGCCACGGGGTCACGGTCGAGCTCGGCGGGGGAGAGGTTGCCGAGGTGCTGGTGGACGACGTAGGACTGCAGCGCCCCGACGATGCGCTCGGACCACCACGCCGTCGCCCGCATGTCGGCGCGCCACGCGCCGGAGGTGTTCCAGTCGTCGTGCACGTCGTGGTCGTCGAAGATCATCGC
>JBQGCR010000086.1:0-4194 GCA_052038585.1 Kineosporiaceae bacterium | reverse complement strand
CACCCCGTGGTCGAGCACGAGGCGGGCCGGTCCCGGCCCCCCCGTCCCCCGCCCCGGGGGGGGCGAGGCGGCCACCGCGGCGACGACGCACCGGGCGCGCCCCCCCCCCACCCCCCCGCCGGGGCCGCCGCGGCCCGCTCGGGGCGCTGGCCCGGGGGGCCGGGCCCGGCCCGCCTCGTGCTCGACCACGGGGTGCTCGCCGAGGACGACGGCACCGGCAGCGGGACCTGGCTGCGGCTGCGCGGGCCGGCCCCGCTCGTCCTGCCCTACGCCCCGGTGGCCCGTCACGCCCTCGGCCGCCTCGTCCGCCGTCCGGATGAGGCGAACCGTGTTTCCGGAGATCATTAACGGCTGTCTGGTTCGTCCGTGAGGGTGGCGGGACGGCGCCTGGCTGACGTCCGCCCGGCGGCCTTCCGGCCGGCTACGGCGCGCGGGCACCGTGGAGAGGCCGGCGAGGGGCTCGCCGGACCGGACACCGACCTTCACGGGGAGTCAGCCATGGTTGCCAGCGCGTTCCGCACCGCCCGGGGATGGGAGTGGGAGGTCCTCTCCGAGGACGGCCGGGTGGTCGCCCGAGGGCTGGAGGGCAGCTCGGAGGCCGCCTCGTGGTTCGGCCGGCTCGCCCGCCGCGCCGCCCTCGAGCAGGCGGAGCCCGGCGTCCCGGACATCTCAGCACCCGTGTACGGCGGTCGATGGGGACGCTGACCGTCCGCGTCCGGGAAGCATCCCGCCGCGTCGGTCACAATGACGTCTCGGCCGGCTCGCGGCCGGCGGGCCGGAGAGGTGGTGGGCGGGTGAGCGACGCACCCCTGGTCGACGACGTCGCGGTGGTCCTCCCGGCCGCCGTCCCGGCCACCGGACCCCGGGAACGGCAGCGGGACCGGGGCGAGCTCGTCCGCAGGTTCCTCGCCCCTGTCGCCGTCGTCGCCGTCGTCGCGTCCTTCGCCGTGAGCGCCGTCGTCGGCGGGCTCCCGCTCGACCGGCTGACGATCACGCTGTGGTGCCTCGGGCTCGTCGTCGCCGCGGGTCTCGGCCGGCCGCTGCGCACGCTGCTCGCCCGCACGGCGGGCTGGGTGCTCGTCTACGTGGCCTTCCTCGTCTACGACCTCGGTCGCGGCGTGGCCGACGCGCTCGGCGTGCCGGTCGACGAGACGTGGCCGATGTGGGGCGACCGGCTGCTCACCGGCGTCGTCCCGACGGTCTGGCTCCAGGAGCGCCTCTACGCCGAGACGCTCCAGCACTGGTTCCACGCGCCGCTGGCGCTGCTCTACATGTCGCACTTCTTCGCCGCGTACGCGGTGATGATCGTGCTCCAGGTGCGCCGGCCGGCCCGCTTCTGGCCGTTCGTCTCGGCGTGGATCGTCACGACCTACGTCGCCCTCGCGATGTTCCTCGTCCACCCGAGCGCACCGCCGTGGATGGTCGCGCGGGACGGCGGCATGCCGGCCGTGCGGCGGACGGCGACGATCGGCCTGGCCGACCTCGACCTGCACTTCGCCGCCCGGCTCGTCGACATGGGCCGCGTGACGCTCAACCAGGTCGCCGCCTTCCCGAGCCTGCACTCGGCCTACCCGGCGCTCCTGCTCTTCTTCTTCTGGGGCACGAGCCGGTGGTGGACCCGCGTGCTCCTCGTCGCCTACCCGGTCGCGATGGGCTTCATGCTCGTGCTCTGCGCGGAGCACTGGGTCGTCGACGTGCTCGCCGGCTGGACGGTCGCCGGGCTCTCGGTGCTGCTCGTCCGCCGCCTCGAGCGCCGCCTGGCGCAGCGCCGGGCGGCCCGGCGGTCCGTCGGCGAGCCGACACAGGTCGCGTCACCGGCCTGACAGACGCGCGCCGGTGCGCCGGCGCATCCTGCGTCGACCATGTCGTCGGACGCGCCCCCACCCCCCGCCGACTCCCGGCCAGATCCCGCCGACTCCCGGCCAGATCCCGCCGACTCCCGGCCGGATCCTGCCGACTCCCGGCCGGATCCGCTCAGGCCGATCCCGCTGCACCGGCTCGAGTGAGCGCGGCCGCGGGGACGTAGGCGCACGCGGGGTCCTCGGCGAGCGGGTCACCGGTCGCGGCGAACGCCCGGGCGCGCGAGCCCCCGCAGAGGTCGGCGTACTCGCAGACGCCGCAGCGGCCGCCGAAGCGTCCGGCGCGGATGTCCCGCAGCACCGGGTGGTCCCGGTACAGCGTCGCGAGCGGGGTGTCCCGGACGCTGCCCAGGTCGAGCGGGAGGAAGCCCGCGGGGTGCACCTGCCCGTCGTGGGCGACGAAGACGATCCCCTTGCCGTCCCGGGTCGCGGCGGTCTGCGCCCGCGGCGCGGCCCCGGCGGGGCCGAGGAGCTCGGTGAGCCGGGCGGACAGCCGGACGTAGAGCGCGTCGTCCGGCGCCGGCGCCCCCGCCCGGCGCTGCGCGACGACGCGCCGGAAGAACGGCGCCTCGACGGTCCGGACGGTGAACCCGTGGTGGCTCGCGTCCCACAGCAGGTGGCAGACGCTCTCGTGCTCGGCCGCGGTGAGGCTGCGCGTGTCGACCCCCCGGCCCACGTGGACGAGGACGAAGACCTCCCAGATGCGCGCCCCGAGGTCGCGGACGAGGGCCGCGACGTCGGCGAGCTCGTCGAGGTTGTCCCGCATGACCGTCGTGTTCACCTGCACGACCAGGCCGGCGGCGACGAGCGAGCGGATCGCCGCCAGCGTCGCCGTGAAGTGGCCCGGGATGCCGCGGACGCCCTCGTGGACCTCCGCGCTCGCGGCGTCGAGGCTGACCGACACCGCCTTGACCCCGCTCGCGGCGATCCGGTCGACCACCTCCGGGGTGAGCTCGGGCGTCACGGACGGCGAGAGCGCCACGGGCACGCCGCGCTCGCGGGCGCGCTCGACGAGGTCCCACAGGTCCGGCCGCAGGAGGCAGTCGCCCCCGGTGAGCACGAGGATCGGGTGCGGCCGGCCGAAGCCGGCGACCTCGTCGACGAGCCGCAGCCCTTCGGCGACGTCGAGCTGGCCGGGCAGGGCGCGCGGCTGGGCGCTCGCCCGGCAGTGCCGGCATGCGAGGCCGCAGGCGCGGGTCGTCTCCCAGAAGACGAGCATGGGCCGCTGGGCGTAGTCGACGGGCACGCCTCAGGCCTTCCCGGGGGTGGGGACGACGGGCCGGGCGAGCACGGCGGCCGCCGTCCGCTCGCCGGAGGCGATGCACGAGGCGAGTCCGACGCCGCGCACGGCCGCGCCCGTGACGTGGACGCCGGGCAGCGCGGCGAGCCGGGTGTCGACGACGGCGACCCGGTTGGCGTGCCCGACGGTGTACTGCGGCATGGCGTGCGGCCAGCGCTGGACGACGGTCTCGACCGGCTCGGCCCGCAGCCCCATCGCCTCGGCGAGCTCGGCCCGGACGGCGGCGACGAGGGCGTCGTCCGTCATCGCCGTCCACCGGTCGTCGCCGTCCCGGCCGACGCTGCACCGCAGGACGACGACGTCGCCGCCGGCGAGGTGCTCCCACTTCGCGCTCGACCACGTGCAGCCGACGACGAGCCGGCCGTCGACCGGCGGCACGAGGAAGCCGGTGCCGTCGAGCGGCGCCGGGATGTCGGCCCGGCGGTAGGCGAGGGCGAGGGTCGCCACGCTCGCGCACGGGACGTCGTCGAGCGCGGTCGCGGCGTCCGCGGCGAGCGGGCGCAGGAGCTCGGCGGTCACCGCGGCCGGGGTGGCGAGGACGACGTCGTCCGCGGCCACCTCCTCGCCGTCGGCGAGCTCGACGACCCAGGCGGACCGGTTGCGGCGCAGGGCGACCGCCGTGGCACCGGTCCGGACGTCGAGCGGTCCGGTGCGCACGAGCGCGTCGACGAGCGTCGCGAGGCCGCCCCGGAAGGAGACCAAGCCGAGCCCCGCGGGCGGCGCCCCGGCCCCGGCCCGGCGAGCCGGGCGGCGCTCGCGCAGCGCGAGGTACACGCTGCGGCTGCGGGCGACGACGGCCTCGACGTCGGGGACGGCGCTGCGGGCGCTCAGCCGGTCGGCGCGCCCGGCGTGGACGCCGCCGAGCATCGGCTCGACGAGCCGGTCGAAGACCTGGGCGCCCAGGCGCGGGCGGAGCAGCTCGGCGATCGTCGGGTCGCCCCCCCCCCGGCGCCGGGGGAGGCCGACCTCCCCGGCGGCGCGCCGCGCCCCCGCCGGGGAGAGGCTTCCGGTGCGCCCCAGGGCCCCGGGCGAGTC
>JBQGCR010000085.1:0-4761 GCA_052038585.1 Kineosporiaceae bacterium | reverse complement strand
AGGCGCAGGAAGACGACGCCGGCCGCGACGCCGGAGACGACGACCGGCACGTAGAACAGCGCCCGCCACAGGGCCCGCGCGGGCATCGCCCGGTCCAGGAGCAGCGCGGCGCCGAGGCCGAGGGCGAGGCCGAGCGGCACGGACGTGACGACGAAGACGACGGTGTTGGCGAGCGACCGCCAGAACGTCGGGTCGGACGCGAGCCGTCGGTAGTTGTCGCCCGCCAGCCACTCCAGCGACCCGAAGCCGCTGTAGCGGTGCAGGCTGTACCAGGCCGTGAGCAGCAGCGGCCAGAACATGAAGACGGCGAAGACGGTGAGCGCGGGTCCGGCGAGCAGGATCCCGGCGCGCTGCTCGGACCTCCTCGTCGTCGTCGCGGCGAGCAGCCGGCTCACGCCTGGAGCGCCCGCTCGACCCCGTCGGACAGGCGCGTCACGAGGGCGTCGGTCGACGACCGCGGGTCGGACAGGTACTGGTCCATCGAGTCGACGAGCAGCTGGTTGACGGCCGGGAAGCCGCGGACGGTCGAGGCCGCGACGAGGTCGGGCGGCAGCGTCGTCGCCTGCTGCTGGAAGACCGGCATGAGGTCGGGCCGCACCGCGTAGTCGAGCTCGGCGTCGACGAGGTCGGTCCGCACGGGCAGCACCGTCGTCGCCTCGCAGAAGCTCCTCATCGCCTCGGTGGAGACGAGGTACTTCGCGAACGCCGCCGCGACCGGCGCGTTCGGCGCGTCGCGGGTGACGACGACGGCGTTCCCGCCGAGGTCCGCGGCGGCCTCGGCGTCCCGCATGAGGTAGGTGACGCCCCACTCGAACCGGTCGCCGACCGTCTGCTGGAGGTCGGGGATGAGGAAGTCCCCGGCCTGGATCATCGACACCTGCTGGGTCGGGAAGACGTCGCTGGGGTACGTCGGCCGCTTGACGAGGATGCTGCTCGCGTGGAGGCCCTCGGTGTACAGCCCGCGGGTGAACTCCAGGGCCCGGCGGGCCTGCGGCGTGTCGAGCGTCACCGACTCCAGGTCCTCCGAGAGCAGCGACCCGCCCGCCTGGTACAGGGTGTTCAGCCAGCGGTAGGCGCCGAAGAGCTGGTAGTTGAAGGCGAAGGGCGCGGGGGAGACGCCGGACGCCGCGAGCGCCTCGAGGACCCCGGTGAACTCGTCCCAGGTCCAGGCCTCCTCCAGCGAGGTCGGCACCGACGTGACGCCGGCGGCCTCGAGGTGGGCGACGTTGTAGACGAGCGCCGAGGTGTCGGTGTGGTGCGGGACGCCGACAGGACTGCCGTCGACGACGACGGCGTCCCACAGCGCCGGCAGGAAGGCGTCGCCGAACCCGTCGCCGAGCGCCGGTCCGAGGTCGGCCAGCGCGCCGCTCTCGGCGTAGCCGCGGACGTCGGTGTAGGACACCCGGAACAGGTCCGGGGCCCGGCCGGCCTGGAGCCGTCGGTCGACGACGGTGCGGATCTGGTCGTAGGGCAGCACCTCGATCGTCACCGACGCGCCCGTCTCCCGGCCGAAGTCGGCGGCGATCCGGCGGAAGGACGCCACCTCGGCGTCGCTGCCCCAGGTCGTCAGGGTGGCCGAGCCGGACAGGTCGCCGGTCGCCTCCACGGGGGCGGCGGCGCTCGGGGCGTCGTCGCCCCCGCCGCGCAGGCCGCAGCCGGTGAGGCCGGCGGCGAGGGCTCCCGCCCCGGCGGTGGTCAGGAAGGTCCGGCGGTCCGGTCGCGGCATGCAGGCTCCTCGGGTCGGCCCCGAGGGGCGTCACAGGTCCCGCGTGACGCTACGCACAGCCGACAAATGCGGCGAGATATGAACAAGTAGCCGAAACCTCGATAAGGTCGACCGCGAAGGGGAGTAGCCCTCCGCCGTCGAGTCGACACACTGGCGTCCGCGCCCGGCTCACGGGTCGTCGCAGGACCACGGGTCCGCCGGCGACGGGCGAGACCTTCGATCCGTCAGCCGTTCCGCGGCCCGGGTCGAAGCGTCCTCCCCGGCGGGCGGTCCTCGGCCCGGTCGCCCTGCAGAAGAGGACCTCGTGGGCGCCTTCGCACTCAGCTTCGCCGTCATCTTCGTCGCCGAGCTCGGCGACAAGAGCCAGCTCATGGCGATGACCTTCGCCACCCGCTACCGCTTCTGGACCGTCGTCGGCGGCATCACCGCCGCGACCGCCGTCGTCCACCTCGTCTCCGTCGCGCTCGGCAGCGCGCTCGGGGTGAGCCTGCCGACCGCCCCGGTGAACGTCGTCGCCGGCCTGGCCTTCCTCGCGTTCGGCCTGTGGACCCTGCGCGGGGACAGCCTGACCGAGGACGAGCAGGCCAAGGCGGCCCGGACCGCCCGCTCGGCCTTCCTCGCGGTGGCCGCGGCCTTCTTCCTCGCCGAGCTCGGGGACAAGACGATGCTCGCCACCGTGACCCTCGCGACGACCGAGGGCTGGTTCGGCACGTGGCTCGGGTCGACCGTCGGCATGGTCGCCGCGGACGCGCTGGCGATCGGCGTCGGCGCGGTCCTCGGCCGTCGCCTGCCCGAGCGGGTCATCAGGGTGGGCGCGGCGGTGCTCTTCTTCGCCTTCGGGGTGCTGCTCCTCGTCGAGGGGGTCACGACGCTCTGAGCGGGAGCCCGGTCACGCGCCGAGGCGCAGCGCCTTCTCCAGCGGGGTCGGGAAGCTCGGCACGACGGCGGCGCCGGCCAGGCGCGGCTGGAGGGCGGCGACGGCGGCCTCGACGGCGTCGGCCGCCTCCCGGCCGCGGTCGACGAGGAGGCGGTGGACCAGCGTGCCGTCGGGTCGCACGGCCCAGCCGCCGACCACCTCGCCGTCCCACCACACGGTCGGGCCGATGTTGCCGTTGCGGTCGAACAGCGGGGTGCGGTCCGCGGGGAGGAACCACGACCGGTCCTGCCAGCCCATCGCGGTGGCGTCGAGCGCCGGCAGGAGGGCCGCCGACGGCGGGGGAGGGGCCTGCGGGTCGGCGTCGTCGGACAGGACGAGGCCGCAGCCGACGTCGACGACGTCGAGCGCCGCCAGCGCGGCGGCCGTCGTCCGGCCGTTCCAGCCCGTCCACCACTGGACGTCGGCGGCCGTCGCCGGACCGAAGCGGCGCAGGTACGCCTGCGCGAGAGCCGGTCTCGCGTCGGCGACGGGCGGGAGGCCGTCGGGCCACCACGACGCCGCCGGCTCCCACGTGTGCTGGCGGGACAGCCACGACCCGCGCGGCGCGGACCGGACGAGCCGGCCCTCGCACGCCACGAGGGTGAGCACCTGCGAGGTGATCGCCCGCCGCACGTCGTACGCCTTGTCCGACACCGGGAGGAACGCGGTCGCCAGCCGCGGCTCGTCCTTCGCGAGCTGCGCGCCGGTGGCGGTGCCCCGGGCGGTGATCGCCCGCTCGACCCCCGCCTCGACCTCGCGCAGCCAGGCGTCGAGGTCGCCGGGCAGCGGCGGGTCGGTCGGGATCGTCGCGAGCTGGGAGAGCAGCCGCCGCCGCATCGTCGCGGCGACGTCGAGCGACGCCGCGTGATGCACGAGCGGGACGTCCTCGACGGCGACGACGAAGAGGGTGCGCCGCATCGCCATGAGCCGCACCATGGCCCGCCGCGCGTACATGACGTCGGCGACGTCCGCGAGAGTCGCGGAGCGGCAGCGGGCGAGCACCTGGAGGTAGACGCTCGCGGGGTCCGTCGCGTGCACGGCGAGCAGCGCGCGGGCGACCTCGAGCGGCCCGGCGGCACCACCGTCGAGGTGGTGCCGGACGACGACGCGCGCCCGGCGCGCGGCGGTCGTGACGGTCAGGGGCCCGATCCTTGCAGGAGCCCCTGACAGTCACGTCCGCCGCGGCCGGGCGCGGGGTGGTGCCGGGTGGTGCGGGTGGTGCGTCAGTCGTCGTCGAGGACCGTCCCGACGCCCTGGGCGTCGGCGACGGCGGCGCGGCCGGCCGCGGTGACGTTCACCGCGAAGACCTCGTTCGCCTCGAAGTCGCTGTCGGGGACGACCGTGACCGTGGCGGTCCCGCTCGTGGCGCCGGCCGGGATGGTCAGCGTCGCCGTCCTCGGCGCGTAGTCGTCCCCGGCGGTCGCGGCGACCCCGGCCGCGGCCGCGCCGGTGGCCCACGAGACCGTGACCGGCTCGGCGGTGGAGCCCGTGCGGGCCACCGTGAACCGGGCGGTGACGGTGCCCGAGCCGCCCTCGACGACGGCGACGTCGCGGACCGAGACGGCGGCCGGGGTGCCGGCGTCGTCGTCGGCGATCGAGAGGGTGCCCGCGGCGTCGGCGACCGTGCCGTTCGTCGCGGCGCTGAGCGTCACCGGGACCGTCTCGACGGCCTCGGGCACGCTGTCCCCGGCCACCGGCACCGAGACGGTCCTCGTCGTCTGGCCGGCCGCGAAGCTCACCACGGTGGCGGGCAGCGCGGTGTGGTCGGCGCCCGCCGTCGCGGTGCCCGCGCCGGTGGCGACGGTCACCGCGCCGGTGCCCGACGTGACGCCGGACCGGCGGACGGTGACGACGGCGGTGGCCGCCGCGCCGGTGCGCTCGACGACGCGGACGTCGACGACCGAGTACCACGTCCTGGGGCCCGCGGTCACGGCGCCCTCGTCGTCGACGACCGTCGCCACGCCGGTGCCGTCGGCGAGGACGGCCTTCGTGACGCCGGTGACGGCGAGGGAGAACGTCTCGTTCGCCTCGTCGAGGGTGTCGCCCTTGACCGGGACGGCGACGGTGGCGCTCGTCGCGCCGGCCGGGATCGTCACGGTGGTCGGGGCGAGGGCGGTGA
>JBQGCR010000084.1:0-2817 GCA_052038585.1 Kineosporiaceae bacterium | reverse complement strand
GCGACGTGGTGGGCGTCGACGCGGCCGCGCCCCGCACCGCCCCCGCCGGCGGGGTGCACGTGCGGCGCGGCCGGGCGGGCGTCGCACCCGGCGAGCTCCTCGGCCGGGGCCGGGCGGAGGTGCGCGGCTACGGCGGCCGGGTCGTGAGCGGGCGCGTCGCGTCCGGGTCGGTCACGAGCGAGGTCGGGGCGCACGCCGTCACGCTCGTGCTCGCCGACGGACGGCGGACCGTGGCGCGGCGGGCGCTGCTCGCCCTGGGTGTGACGGACGTCCTGCCCGCCGTGCCCGGGCTCGCCGAGGGGTGGGGCCGGGACGTGCTCCACTGCCCGTACTGCCACGGCTGGGAGGTGCGCGACCAGCGGCTCGGGGTGCTCGCGACGTCGGCCATGGCCGTCCACCAGGCGCTCCTGCTGCGGCAGTGGAGCGACGACGTCACCCTCCTGCTCGACGGCGGCGAGGCACCGGCACCCCAGGACGCGGCGCGGCTCGCGGCCCGGGGGGTCGACGTCCGCCCGGCGACCGTCTCGGCCGTCGAGCGCGACGGCGGGCGGCTCGTCGGGGTCCGGCTCGAGGACGGCGGGCGCGTCGCGCTCGACGCCCTCGCCGTCCAGCCCCGGTGGGAGCTGCCGGAGACCCTGCTCGCGTCCCTCGGCGTGCCCGTCGCGGACCACCCGACGGGCCTCGGCCGGTACGTGGCCGCCGACGCCGCCGGGGTCACGCCGGCGACGGCCGTCGTCGTGGCCGGGAACCTCGCCGACCCGATGTGCCAGGTCGCCGCGGCCACCGGCCACGGCGCCCTCGTCGCCGCCCGGCTCAACGCCGACCTCGTCGAGGACGACACCCGGGCGGCGACGGACGCCGTCGTCACTCCGTCGTGATCGCCTTGAGGACGTCCAGACGCGTGGCGCGGATCGCCGGCAGGACCGCCGCGACGAGGCCGGCGACGGCGGCGAGGGCCACCATGACGACGATCGTCGCCCACGGGATCGACAGGATCTCCAGGCCCTGGCTGACGAGGCCGCGCTGGAGCGCCACGCCGAGACCGAGGCCGAGGACCGCGCCGAGGACGGCGCCGAAGACGGCGGTCGCGACCGACTCGATGCTCACCATCCGGAACAGCTGGCCCCTGGTCAGGCCGACGGCACGCAGCAGGCCGATCTCCCGGGTGCGCTCGAGCACCGACAGCGCGAGCGTGTTGACGATGCCGAGGATCGCGATGACGACGCTCAGCGCGAGGAGCACGTAGAGGATCGCGAGGAGCTGGTTGACCTGGCTCGCCTGCGAGTCGACGAACTCGTCGCCGTCCTGCACCGAGATCGTGATGTACGGCTCGACGAGCGCGGCGAGCTCGCTGCGCAGGGCGGGCAGGTCGGCGCCGTCGGCCGCCTTGACGAAGACCCCGAAGTCGGCGCGCTGCGGCGCCGGGACGGCCCGGTCGTAGAGGTCGAGCGGCACGAGGACGCTGCCGGCGACGGCCTGCGTGTCCTCGAAGACGCCTCCGACGGTGAGGGTCTGGTCGGTCAGCGTGCCGAAGCGGTCGACGGCGATCGTCGAGCCGACCGACAGGTCGCGGTCCTCCGCGGTCGTGGCGTTGACGAGGACCTCGCCGTCGTCGAGCGCGGCGAGCGACCCGCCCGTCACGTCGAGCGCGACGTTGGCCCCGAGCGAGGCGGCGTCCGCCGCCCCGGCGGACAGGTCGCCGTCGGCCGTCTCGAGGTCGAGGAAGCGGATCGGCGCGACCGCCTCGACGTCGGGCAGGGCGGCGACCTCGTCGGCGACCGCCGTCGGGAACGGTGCCTGGCCCCCGGTGAGCACGTAGTCCGACGTCACCTGGCTCTCGACGACGTCCCGGACGCTCGCCTTGGTCGACTCCGCGAGCACCGAGATGCCCGCGATGAGGGCGAGGCCGATCATGAGCGCGCTGGCCGTGGAGGCGGTGCGCCGCGGGTTGCGCAGCGAGTTCTCCCGGGCGAGCCGGCCGACCGTCCCGGTGACGGCGACGAAGGGCCACGCGACGACGCGGACGACCGGCCGGGTGGCCACCGGCGAGGCGACGATGACCCCGACGACGGTGAGGAACGCGCCGACGCCGACGAGCGACCACACGATGTCGTCCCGGACGAGGCCGGCGACGATCGCCCCGACCCCGGCGATCGTCATGACGCCGCCGGTGAGGATGCGGCTGCGCAGGCCCTTGGGCGTCACCGCGACGTCGTCGCGCATCGCCTCGACCGGGGAGATCCGCGAGGCGCGCAGCGCGGGCACGATCGCCGCGACGACGGTGACGACGAGCCCGACGACGAGGGAGGCGACGACGGTGCGCGTCGCGAGCGGCAGGTCGCCGGAGCTCTCGATGCCGATGGCCCGCAGCGCCGGCTGCAGGACGGCCGCGAGCCCGAGGCCGAGGCCGATCCCGACGAGGGAGCCGACGAGCCCGACGACGACGGCCTCGCCGACGACGGAGCGCATGACCTGGCCCCGGGCGGCCCCGACGGCCCGCAGGAGCGCCAGCTCGCGGCCGCGCTGGGCGACGAGCATCGAGAAGGTGTTCCAGATGATGAAGGCGCCGACGAAGAGGCTGATGCCGGCGAAGACGCCCAAGAAGATGTTGAAGAAGCCGAGGACGGTGTCGATCTGCTCGCGCGTCTCGTCCTGGAGCTCCTCGCCGGTGACGGCCTCCGCGCCGGCGGGCAGCACCCCGGAGATCCGCTCGGCGAGCTCGGACTGGCTCACGCCGTCGGCGGCGGTCACCGAGAACGACGGCACCTGACCGTCGGGGGAGAAGGCGGCCAGCGCCGACGCGCGGTCCAGCACCGA
>JBQGCR010000083.1:0-6041 GCA_052038585.1 Kineosporiaceae bacterium | reverse complement strand
CGCTACCGTCCCGCGCCCGCGTCGTCGTCGTCGGCGGCGGGGTGATCGGCTCGTCCGTCGCCTACCACCTCGCCCACCTCGGCGAGGACGTCCTGCTCCTCGAGCGCGACCGGCTCACGTCCGGGACGACGTGGCACGCGGCCGGGCTCATGGTGACCTTCGGCTCGATGTCGGAGACCTCGACCCGGCTGCGGCAGTACACCCGCGACCTCTACTCCCGGCTCGAGGCCGAGACCGGCCAGTCCACGGGCTTCAAGCCCGTCGGCTTCGTCGAGGTGGCGACCGACGCCGGCCGGCTCGAGGAGTACCGCCGCGTGGCGGCGTTCGACCGGCACCTCGGCGTCGACGTCCACGAGGTGTCCGCCCGGGAGGTCGCCGACCTCTTCCCGCTCGCCCGCACCGACGACGTGCTCGCGGGGTTCTACGTCCCGGACGACGGCCGGGCCAACCCCGTCGACGTGACGATGGCGCTCGCGAAGGGCGCCCGGCTCGCCGGGGCCGCGATCGTCGAAGGCGTTGCCGTGCAACGGGTCCTGACCCGGAGCGGCGCCGTCGTCGGGGTCCGGACCGACAGCGGGGACGTCGAGTGCGAGGTCGTCGTCAACTGCGCCGGCATGTGGGCCCGCCAGCTCGCCGCCGTCGACGGCGTGTCCGTCCCGCTGCAGGCCGCCGAGCACTACTACCTCGTCACCGAGGCGATCGACGGCGTGACGGCGGACCTGCCGGTCCTCGAGGACCCCTCGACGTACGGGTACGTCCGCGAGGAGACCGGCGGCCTCATGGTCGGGCTCTTCGAGGCGGTCGCCGCCCCGTGGCGCGTCGACGGTGTGCCGCAGGACTTCTCGTTCGGCTCGATCCCCCCGGACTGGGACCGGATGGGGCCCTACCTCGAGGCCGCCATGTCGCGCGTGCCGGTCACCGCCGAGGCCGGTGTCCGGACGTTCTTCTGCGGACCGGAGTCCTTCACCCCCGACCTCGCACCGGTCTTCGGCGAGGCCCCGGAGGTGCGCGGCTACTTCGTCGCCGCCGGGCTCAACTCGATCGGCATCCTCACCGGCGGCGGGCTGGGCCGCGCGATGGCGCACTGGGTGCACACGGGCCACCCCGACATCGACGTCACCGGGATGGCCGTCGACCGGCTCCACCCGTACCAGACGACGCCCGCCTACCGCCGCGACCGCACGGCCGAGAGCCTCGGCCTCGTCTACGCCTGCCACTACCCGAACCGGTCGCTCGCCTCGGCCCGCGGGGCGAGGCGCTCGCCGTGGCACGACCGGCTCGCGGCGGCCGGGGCGCACTTCCGCGACGTGAGCGGCTGGGAGAGCCCGCAGTGGTACGCCGAGCCGGGGACGACGCCGGACCCGGGGCCGCTCACGTGGGGCCGGCCGGCGTGGTGGGACCGCTGGGCCGCGGAGCACCGTGCGGTGCGCGAGGACGTCGTCGTCATGGACATGTCGTTCATGGCGCACCTCCTCGTGCAGGGCCGGGACGCCGGGCGGCTCCTGCAGCACGTCAGCGCGGGCGACGTCGACGGCGCGACCGGCGTCGTCACGTACACGCCGTGGCTCGACGAGCTCGGCCGGCTGCAGGCCGACCTCACCGTGACCAAGCTCGCCGACGACCGCTTCCTCGTCGTCGCCTCGGACACCGCGCACCGGCACGTCCTCGCCCACCTCGAGCGGCACCTCGCCACCGGCCCGCTCGCCGGGGCGCACGCCGTCGTCACCGACGTGACGTCCGGGTGGGCGCAGCTCAACCTCCAGGGTCCGCGCTCGCGCGACGTGCTCGCCGCGCTGACGTCGGTCGACGTCTCGGACGGCGCCTTCGGTTTCCGGGCGGCCCGCACGATCGACCTCGGCTACGCGCAGGTGCTCTGCCTGCGGATCACCTACGTCGGCGAGCTCGGGTACGAGCTCCACGTCCCGGCCGAGCACGCCGTCGACGTCTACGACCGCGTCGTCGCGGCCGGCGCCGCGCACGGGCTGCGGCACGCCGGGCTCGCCGCCCTGGCGTCGTGCCGGCTGGAGAAGGGCTACCGCGACTACGGCCACGACATCGACAACACCGACGACCCGTTCGAGGCCGGGCTCGGCTTCGCCGTCGCCCTCGACGCACCGGGCGGGTTCGTCGGCCGGGACGCCCTCCTCGCCCGCCGGGCGGCGGGGCCGCCGCGGCGGCGGCTCGTCTCGGTGCTGCTCGAGGACCCCGAGCCGCTGCTCCACCACGGCGAGGTGCTGCGCCGCGACGGCGTCGACGTCGGCTCCCTGCGCGCGGGGTCCTACGGCCACACCCTCGGCGGCGCCGTCGGGCTGGCCATGGTCGAGGCGGAAGAGCCGGTGACGGCGGACTGGCTGTCGGCCGGGACGTGGGACGTCGACGTCGCCGGCCGCCGGGTCCCCGCCCGGGTGGGCCTGCGCCCGTTCTACGACCCGACGTCGTCGAGGGTCCGCTGACCGGTCCGTCAGAAGGGCGCCGGCCCCGTGCGGCCCCACGCGACGAAGACCGAGAGCAGACCGAGGACGAGGGCCGGGACCGCTGCTGCCACGCCGTCGCCGCGGCGCAGGTGGACGACGACGGCGCCGGCCATCGTCAGCGCGAGGCACGCGGCGGCGAGCGGGGCGAGCCAGGGGGCGACGTCGACGAGCGGCGGCAGGACCAGGCCGACGGCGCCGAGCACCTCGGCCGCGCCGATGGCCTTGACCGCCCCGGCCGAGAAGTCCCCGACCCACGGCATCGTCGGGGCGAGCTGCTCCTTGGAGCGGGCGAGCTTGAGCGTGCCGGCGCCGAGGAAGGCGACGGCGAGCAGGCCGGCGACGACCCACAGGGCGAAGTTCATGGCAGGCCTCCGGTGTCTCGAGGGCTCGGGTGACGGTGATGATCCGCCCGCTCGCTTGAACTGTCAAGTGTTGTGGCGGACACTGGTGCCATGAGCGACGAGACACGCTGGCTGAGCCGGGCCGAGCAGCGGACGTGGCTGGCCGTCAACGGCGTGACGCTGCTCCTGCCCTACGCCCTCGAGGCGCAGATGCAGCGCGACCACGGGCTCGCCGCCTTCGAGTACGGCGTGCTCTCGGCGCTGTCCGAGGCCCCCGACAGGCGGCTGCGGATGAAGGTGCTCGCGGGGATGGCGAACGGGTCGCTGTCGCGGCTGTCGCACGTCGTCACCCGCCTGGAGAAGCGCGGGCTCGTCCGGCGCGAGCCGTCGGCCGAGGACGGACGGACGACGATGGCGGTCCTCACCGACGCGGGCTGGGACCCGATCGTCGGCGCGGCCCCGAGCCCCGTCGAGGAGGTGCGCTCCCTCGTGCTCGACCCGCTGACCGACGAGGAGGCCGAGGTGCTCGGGCGCGCGTGTTTGAAGATCCTCCGTCGGGTGCTGCCGCTGTGCGAGGTGCCGGAGGACCTCATGCGTCGCCTCGAGGAGGTCGGCGGGCCGTGCCCCGAGGACGCCGCGCCGGCGCGGAGCGCCCGGTGAGGCGGCGCTTCGAGGAGCTGGCCTGGGCGGGAACGCCGATGGGAGAGCTCAGCCTGCGCCGCCGGACCGACCCCGTGCTGGGCCGCGAGGTGCACGAGGTCAAGCTCGGCGACGAGTACCTCATGTCCAGCCTGTTCACGGCCTCGGAGGTCGAGCTCGCCCGGCTGGGTCTCGCCGCGCTCGGGGCACCCCCGGACGCGCGGCTCGACGTCGTCGTCGGCGGCCTCGGTCTCGGGTACACCGCCCGGACCGTGCTCGAGGACCCCCGGGTCGCCCGGCTGACCGTCGTCGACGCCCTGCCCGACGTCGCCGACTGGCACCGGCGTGGGCTTCTGCCCGGCAGCGCCGAGCTCGTCGCCCACCCGGCCACCCGGCTGCTCGTCGGGGACTTCTTCGCCCTGGCCGCCGGGGACGGCTTCGACGCCGACGCGCCGGGCCGGCAGGTCGACGCCGTCCTGCTCGACATCGACCACACGCCGCGGCACACGCTGCACCCCAGCCACTCCGCGTTCTATGCCGCCCCCGGGCTCACCGCGCTCAGCCGCTTCCTGCGCCCCGGCGGGGTGTTCGCCCTGTGGTCGGACGACCCGCTGCCCGACGCCGACGTCGTCGGGCTGCTGGCCGAGGTCTTCGACGACGTCGTCGTCCACGTCGTCGGCTTCGCCAACCCGCTCACCGGCGGCCGGTCGGCGAACACGGTCTTCGTCGGGACGCGACGGGCGTGAGCCGGCGCCCGCTCGCCGGCCGGCCGCCGGACGACGTCCGGGTGCCGGCCGCCGTCACCGCGCTGGCCGGCGGGGCGGCGCCGGAACCGGTGTGGCGCAACGAGCTCGGCGGCCTGACGTTCCGGCTCGGTGACCGCTTCGTCAAGTGGGCACCGCGGGGCACCGTCGACCTCGCCGACGAGACCGTCCGGCTCGTCTGGGCGGCGCGGTACGCCGAGGTCCCCGAGGTCCTCGACCACGGCACGGAGCACGACGGCGGCGGCTGGCTCGTCACCAGGGCGCTGCCCGGGCGCAGCGCCGTCGACCCGTCCTGGCTCGGGCGACCCGCGCAGGCCGCGCACGCGCTCGGGCCCGCCCGGCGCCGGCTGCACGACGCCCTGCCGGTGGCGGACTGCCCCTTCTCCTGGTCGGTGACGGACCGCCTGCGCCGCAAGGTCGGTGACATCGGCCCGGCGCCGGACGTCGACGTCCTCGTCGTCTGCCACGGCGACGCGTGCGCACCGAACACCCTCCTGCACGACGACGGTTCCCTCGCCGGGCACGTCGACCTCGGCAGCCTCGGCGTCGCCGACCGCTGGGCCGACCTCGCCGTCGCCGCCTGGAGCACGGTGTGGAACCACGGTCCCGGGCACGAGGCCGGGGTGTACGCCGGTTACGGCGTCGACCCCGACCCCGTGCGGATCGCGTTCTACCGGCGGCTGTGGGACCTGCCGGACACCCCGTCGGCCGAGGCCGCGGGCCGGGCGAGTTGCACCTGACCCCCGGTCACCCTGTCCGTGGGGTGCCGCGGGTGGTTATCGTTCACATCGCACAGCGAGAGACGGAGACGCCAGTGGACGACGGCCGCACGCGCCGCGAGGTCACGCGGTGACCCCACGCGTCCCCGCCGACACCGTGCCCGGCGACCGGCGCCCCGGGATGCACGACGTCGCAGCGGTCGCCGGCGTCTCGCACCAGACCGTCTCGCGGGTGCTCAACGACCACCCGAACGTCCGGCCGGAGACGCGCGCCAAGGTGCTCCAGGCGATCGCCCAGCTCGGCTACCGCCGCAACTCCAGCGCCAGGGCGCTCAAGACCCGACGGACGGGCTCGATCGGCGTCGTCACGGAGGACTCGCCGCTGCACGGGCCGACGATGACGCTCATCGCCATCGAGGGCGCGGCACGCGGCGAGGGCATGTACGTCAGCGTCGCGACGGTCACCGAGTGGGACGTCCCGACCGTGCGGGGCGCGCTCGAGCACTTCCTCGACCAGGGGGTCGACGGCGTCGTCGTCATCGCGTCCCACGACGACGCGGTGCGGGCGGTGCAGGGCTGGTCGCACCGGCTGCCGGTCGTCATGGCCGGCCCGGCCGACCTCGGCGACGACGTCTTCACCGTCGCGGTCAACCAGTACGCCGGTGCGCGCCAAGCGACCCGGCACCTGATCGACCTCGGGCACACCGACATCCTCCACGTGACCGGCCCGCCGACCTGGCTCGACGCGCGCTCGCGGGTCCGGGGGTGGAGCGACGCCATGCTGCAGGCGGGCCTGGAGCCGCGCGATCCCGTTGCGGGGGACTGGAAGGCGAGCACCGGCTACCGGATCGGCGTCGAGCTCCTCGCGGACGCCGACGCCGGCCGACGGGCCCTGCCGACGGCGGTCTTCGCCGCCAACGACCACCTCGCGCTCGGGCTGCTGCGCGCCTTCGCGGAGGCGCGGGTCGACGTGCCGGGCCGGGTCTCCGTGGTCGGCTTCGACGACGTCGAGGGCGCCGCGCACTTCTTCCCGCCGCTGACCACCGTCGCGCCGGACTTCACCGCCCTCGGCACCCGGTGCCTGCAGCAGATGGTCGCCGCCCT
>JBQGCR010000082.1:0-8918 GCA_052038585.1 Kineosporiaceae bacterium | reverse complement strand
CGGCCCGCCCGCACGCGCCCGGTGTCGTACGCCCACAGGGCGATCTCGACGCGGTTGCGGGCTCCCAGCTTGGCCATGAGCGAGGCGACGTGGGTCTTCACCGTGCTCAGCCCGACGAAGAGCTCGCCGGCGATCTCGGCGTTGGTCCGGCCCCGGGCCACGAGCGCGAGCACCTCCTCCTCCCGGGCGGTCAGCCGGTCGACGGGCTGGACCGGCACGGCCGGCGCCTGGCCCGCGAAGGTCGCGAGCAGCCGGCGGGTGACGTCGGGGGCGATGAGCGCGTCCCCGTCGGCCGCCGCGCGGACGGCCTGCACGAGGAGCTGCGGCCCGGCGTCCTTGAGCAGGAACCCCCGGGCGCCGGCGCGCAGCGCGCCGAGGACGTACTCGTCGAGGTCGCAGGGCGTGATGACGACGCCGGCGCGCGGGTGCGGCACGTCCGGCCCGGCGAGCCGCCGCGTCACCTCGATGCCGTCGAGCCCGGGCATCCGGATGTCGACGAGGACGACGTCCGGGCGCAGCCGCGTCGCCAGGTCGAGCGCGGCCGGTCCGTCGGCCGCCTCCCCGACGACCTCCACGCCGGGCTGGGCGTCGAGGATCATGACCAGCCCGGTGCGCACGAGGTCCTGGTCGTCGGCGACGACGACGCGGATGCTCATGCCGGCACCTGCGCCGGCAGGACGGCCTCGACCACCCAGCCGCGGTCGGGGCCGGGCCCGGCGGTGAGCGTCCCGCCGAGGAGCTGCGCGCGCTCGGCCATGCCCCGCAGGCCGAAGCCGGGCTCCGGGACCGCCCCCGGCTCGGGGCACCCGTCGTCGGTGACTCGCAGCGTGACGACGTCGCCCTGCCGGCGGACGTCGACCAGGACGCGAGTGGCGTTGCGGGCGTGGCGGACCGCGTTCGTCACGGCCTCCTGCGCGAGGCGGTGGAGCGCGGCGTCCACGGGGCCGGGCAGCCGGCTGAGCGTCCCGTCCAGACGGACCTCGACCGACGGTGCCGGGTCGTGGCGGGCCAGCGAGGGCAGGTCCGCGACCCCCGGCTGCGGTGACCGTGCGACGTCGTCGTCGTCGCGCAGCACCCGCACGATCGCCCGCATGTCCGCGAGGGCCCGCGACGCCTCGGCCTCGATCGCGGCGAGGGCCTCGACGGCCTTCTCGGGACGGGTGGCGGCGACGAAGCGACCGGCCTGCGCCTGCACGGCGATGGCCGAGACGTGGTGGGCGACGGTGTCGTGCAGCTCGCGGGCGAGCGCCACGCGTTCCCGCGACCGGATCTCGGCCTGCTGTCGACGCGAGAGGTCCGCGCGGGCGCGGAACGCCGCGGCCAGCGCCGCGACGAGCAGCAGGAGGGCCGTCCCGCCGAGCAGGTCGGCCGGTCCCGCCGAGGACGCGAGCATGCCCAGCACGACGACGGCCGCCACGACGACCGTGCCGAGGACGACCTCGCGGCCCGAGCCCCACCGGACCAGGGAGCCGAGCAGGACGAGGACGGCCGTCGTCGACCACAGGCCGAGGTCCCCGGTGTGCGCGGTGAGCTGGAGGACCGAGAGGACGCCGGCGACGCCCCACCCCGCGAGGGCGGCCGTCAGCGGACGGACCCGCCGCCACAGCAGGGCGGGCACGAGCACCAGGGCGAGCGCCGTCACGAGCGGGCGCCAGGCGAGGTCCGGCCGGGCCACGCCCTCGGCCACGGCCACGGCCGCGAACCCGCCGGCGAGCAGCCGGTCCCGGCGACCGACGGGCGGGGCGTCGTCGGGCCGCGGCTCGCGCCACACCGAGCGCGCCACGGTCACCACGGTCAGCACGGCGCCAGCCTAGGCACCGCCGCGCCCCGGCGGACCGGCCGAAAGGACGAGACGCGGATCCGTCCGGAGGCGGGGGTGCTGCGACCTCCGCGCCGATGTGCCGGCCGCGGCGCCCCGTGATCGTGGAGCCGCACGGACCGTCCGCCTCGACGAAGGAGCCCCCGATGACGACGACAGCGACCCGACCCGCCGCGCTGGACGACCGACCGGTCCCGGTGCAGGCCAGGCTCGCCGCGGCCTGGACGGGCGTCATGTTCCTCTACGCCTACGTCGACATCATCGGCTTCTACAAGCCGGGCGTCGTCGAGGGCATCCTCGACGGCAAGGTCTGGGAGTTCGACGCCACCCAGACCTTCGCCACCACGGCGCTCGCCCTCATGGCCATCCCGATCTTCATGGTCGTCCTGTCGACGACGCTGCCCGCCCGGGCGAACCGCACGACGAACCTCGTCGTCGCCTCGGTGCAGATCCCCTACGCGGCGTTCAACGTCGTCGGCGGTTCCTGGACCTGGTACTACGGCCTCGGCGTCGCCCTCGAGGTGCTCCTGCTCGCCCTCGTCCTGCGCTGGGCCTGGACCTGGCCCACGGCGTGACGTCAGCCGAAGCTGTCGTGGTGCACCCGGTCGAGCTGGACTCCCCTGTCGCGCAGCAGGATCCGCACCGCGACGGTCATCGCCGGAGGGCCCGCGACGTGGAACCTGGCCGCGGCGAGGTCCGGGAGGGCCTCGAGCTCGGCGGCCAGGGCCGTCGTGACGAGGCCGGTGGTTCCGGTCCACCCCGGCTCCGGCGCGACGAGGCTGCCCCGCAGGGTGGCGTGGGGCAGGGCGTCCACGGCGGCCCGCAGCTCGTCCCAGCAGACGAGCTCCGCGCGGCTGCGCGCGCCGTGGCCGACGACGACCCGGCGTGGCGTCCGCTCCGCGGCGAGCTGCCGGGCCAGCGCGAGGATCGCGGAGACCCCGGTGCCGCCGGCGACGAGGACGACGGGGCCGGGGTCGTCCCGCAGCCACATGTCGCCGTAGGGGAGCTCGGCATGGATCGCCGCGCCCTCCCGGAGGGCCTGGAGCGCCTCGCTCCCGGGCCGGCCCGGGGAGCACCGCACGACGAACTCCACCTCCGCCGTCCCGGGCAGCCCGGCCATCGAGTAGCAGCGCCGCAGACCCGGTGCCGGCTCCAGGACGGCGTGCTGGCCCGGTCGGTAGGCCGCAGGCCGGTCCAGCGTGAACCCGAGCCTCAGCGTGCCGGGTCCGACCGGCTCGCGGGACGCCAGCCGCGCCGTGTGGTCCGCCGTCGAGCGGTGCGGCTCGGCCGTCGTCCGGCCCGAGGTCCTGAGCACGAGGTCGCTCGTCGGGGTGGACTGGCACGCGGGCACCCGGCGACGCCGGGCGTCGCGGGGGTCGGCGCACGGCACGGGGTCCAGGAGGAGCTCGGTCGTGCCCTCGAGGACCGTCACCTTGCACGTCCCGCAGCCGCCCCAGCCGCACTCGTAGGGCAGCCACACTCCGGCCCGGCGAGCGCCGGAGAGGATCCGCTCGCCGGCGGGCACGTCGAACGTCACGTCCGTGCCCGCGAGCCGGACCCGGTACGCCGGCGTCACGACGTGACGACCAGGCCCGCCGACCCGAGCACCGCGGACCGTCCGGAGAGCGCCCCGGCGACGACGTCGTCGGGTGCCATCGGCTGCGGCGCGGTGGCGAAGAGCGTCGAGAGCCCGGCGACGGCCGCGTCGGCCCGGGGGACCCACGTCCCGAGCCAGCCGGTGACGACGTCGGCCGTCGCGGGGTCGGCGTCGACGGCGTACCGGACGAGCTCGGCCGTCCAGGCGCGGCTGCGCTGCGCGTCGAGCCGGAACTCGGCGAGCAGCAGGGCCAGGTACACGTCACCGTTGCGCTCGGCGAGCTCGCTGAGGCGTCCGTCGACGAGCTCGTCGAGCACCGGCTTGACCGCGAGGTCGAGCGCGACGAAGGCCTCGCCCCAGTCGCGCACGGCGAGAAGGAGTTCGAGCACCTCGCGCAGCGGCTGCCACGCGGGGTCCCGCTCCCAGGGGTCGCGGGCCGTCGCGGTGTCCGCGAGCGAGGCGTCGTGCGCGTCGGCGAGCATGCGCGTCGTGTAGGCGATGCGCTGGATGCGGCGCATCTCGTCCGCGGCCTGGAAGTTCGAGCAGTTGATGATGAAGGCCGTCGGAGCCATCTGGCCGACGTAGAGGCTGGTCATCTGCAGGACGTGCAGCGGGAAGCGCAGGGGGACGAGCAGCGAGCGCAACGTGGCGACCCACCCGGGGTCGAGCGCCGCGACCGAGCCCACCGCCTCGTGGTGGTCGGTGAGCAGGTCCACGTACGTCTCGCGCTCGTGCTGGAGCGTCACGTAGTCGGCGTAGGTGAGCCGGGCCGGGTCACGGAAGCCCTCCCAGTCCGGGACGTTGAACGGCGAGCCCTCGCGGTGCTCGAGGTAGAAGCGGTTGAACGGCGCCTGCGGGTCCATCTCGAACGGGGCGGGCTCGCGCCGGAAGTGGTAGTTGAAGCGTGCGGCCGTCACCTCGTACGGCGTCGGCCTGCGCCGGACCTCACCGAGCAGGCTCCACGTGCGCGGCGGCGTGCGCCGGCTCCTCGGGACACCGTTGGGGACCGTCATCTCAGTCCTGCCTCTCCAGGTACCACACGACCTCGTCGTCGGTGAGCTGCATCCGCCCGGCGAAGCCGGCGAGCTGGGGTTCGAGCTGGTGGAGCCGGAAGGTGCGGCCGAGGGCGTCCTCGAGGCTCGCGCGGGTGAGCCGGCACTGGTTCGGGGTCCCGATGCGGATGTACCCGCCCCGGTCGTCGACGACGACGTCGGCGTCGGGGTTGTCGACCTCGATGGCGCTGACCACCGCCTCGGCGAGGACGGGGTCGAGACCTCGGACCACGGGACCGACCATCTTGACGTGGGCTGACACGGGGCGGCCTCCTAGGTCGCGAAGCGGTTGTGGTGGCGCCGGCCGTCCTGCGGGATGCCGACCCGGATCTCGTCGGACACCAGCTGCACCGGGAACTCGAAGAGCCGGCAACCGCTCGGGTTCAGGCCCGCACCCGTCGCCAGGTCGAACTCCCACTGGTGGCCGGGGCAGACGAGGACGTTCGTGTCGGGGTCCCACGTGCCGTCCGCGAGGAGCACCTCCTGGTGCGGGCACATGCCCTGGAACGCCTTGACGGTGGCCGTGCCCGTGGGAGCGCCCGCGGCCGCGCCAGCACCGAGGTGCACGAGGAGCACCTGCTCGTCGTCCACCTCGACGTCGAGCACGTCACCCTCCCAGAGGTCGTCGAGCGAGGCGGCCGCCACCCAGCGAACGCCGCTCATCCGACAACGACCTCCAGGACGTCCATCGGTGCGACGCCGGCCGTCATGACCGTCGCGTCGTCGTCGAGCACCCTGCCGTGGTGGCGCACCCTGAGCGGGCGGTCGCGGGCGGGCACGCGCAGGCCGACGCCGTGGTGGGCGATCTTCTGGGCGACGACGGTCATGGGGTCGGCGTCGTCGACGGGCGCGAGGACGACGACGAAGTCGCCCTCGACGATGCCCTGGACGGGGAACAGAGCCATCTGGGAGGTCCTCTCGCGCAGCGCAGGTCGAAGGGCGTGGGGTCAGTCGCCGGCCGACGCCGCGAGGGGGGCGGTGGCCCAGGCCCACGCGTAGTCGGTGCCGTCCCGGCCGGTCTCCTCGGGGGACAGGCCCATGTAGGCCAGGGCCCCGGGGATCGTCGGCGGCTGGATGACGCCGCCGAGGAAGCGGTCGATGATCGACAGGTGGCCCGCGAACTGCTCGGGCGTCTGCTCGAACACCCACTGGCACGGCTCGGAGCAGAAGACGTAGCGCCGTCCGTCCCGGTCCAGGAGCAGCGGCAGGGGGCTGTCGAGGAAGCCCGCGGCGTACCCAGCGGGCGTGCACACGGGGATCTGGCACGCGTTGCACACCATGGGGAAGGTCTCGGGCAGGGTGCGCTCGGGGTGCCCGTCGCGGACGTTGGCCCCCATGACGTCCCAGTACGTGCCGAACGAGGCGTTCCAGCCGGGGTACTTCTCCTCGAGCCAGGCGCGCTCGGCCGGTCCGGTGCCGGCGACCGGGTTCCACCACACCGTGGGACGCCAGAAGTAGACGCCGAGGTGGTAGGCGTGGTGGACCCAGTTCATCTCGGCGTGCAGCCGGTCCCAGTACCAGGGGGCCTCGAGCCCGAAGTCCTGGAACTGGTCGATGAACTGGGTGTTGATGAACTCGTCCATGAACTCCTTGAACGAGTGCGTCCGGTGCTCCAGCGGCGTGTAGTAGTCCATCGACAGGCCGGTCAGCAGCGCGAAGATCTTCCAGGCGCGCCAGAACATCCGGTCGAACAGGGCCTGGGCCTCGGCCTTCCGGCCGGCGGCCATGAGGATCTTCAGGGTCGGCTCGCCCTGCTGGGCGTGGCGGGCCTCGTCGGTCTGGATCGAGGAGATGAGCGCCCCGAAGTCGATGTCGCCGACCTTCATCGCGTCCGCGGCCATCCCGAGGAACTGCAGGTTCGTGAAGCCGGTCTCGAACGTGAACGTCAGCTGGATCGCCATGGACACCGCGTCGTTCGCGGTGAACATGTCGTCGAACAGGTGGCGCGCGGCGATGATGCCCCACTCGTCGGTGTGGTACGCCTTGTGCGCCCAGTCCAGCCGCGGCTCCTTGGCCAGCGCCTGGTACGGGAAGTACGTCTGGAGCTGGCCGTGCCGGGTCTCGTCGAGAGCGCCGAACGTGGCCATGTTGCGCCAGGACGCCGCCCGGCCGAAGCGCGCCATCCGCGCCTCGCCGATCCCTGCCTGGTACTCCGCGACGGCGATCGCGCCGTAGTGGGCGAGCACCGCGGCCATCCAGCCCGGGTCGAGGTTCTCGAAGATCTTCGAGCGGGCGACGACGTTGTTCACGGAGAAGAGCCCGGCGTCCTTGCCCGCCTGGTTGTGCACGTACTCCGCGTAGGTGATCTTGTAGGGCTCGTCCCACGTCCACCAGTCGCGGGCCGGCACGCCGTAGCTCCGGGAGAGCAGCTCGGGGAAGACGTCGTCCTCGGACACGTACGTGAGGTCCCAGTTCATGTCCCGGGTCAGGTCGTACCAGTCGGAACGCGGCAGGCGCGGCATGGGGTCTCCTTCGGTCCGGCACCGTGAGGCGGCAAGGCTCGCCCCGGCGGGAGCGGGTCCGCCATGCCCTGGCAGGGCCAACTGCGGCGTCGGGCTGGCCGGTCGCGGCCGGGTCGGACGCCCGCCGGCCCGGTGTCCCGCCCAGCGGGCAATCACTACCGCGCGCGCGGGACGCCGGTTACAGTGCGCCGCGGGCGGCCGGTCCGACGAAGGAGTCCGAGATGGCCTCAGTGCTCGACGGGGACGACGTCGCGCTCGGCCCCGGCGACCACGTCTGCGGGTTCTACTACGGCGACGACGAGCGGGACGCCGTCCTCCTGCCCTTCCTGGGACGCGGCCTCGCGGACGGCGACAAGTGCCTCGGCGTCGTCGACTCGACGTCACCGGACGACCTCGTCGTCGCCCTCGGGCAGGGCCGTGCGGCGACCGTGGACCTCGACGCGAGCCTCGCGAGCGGTCAGCTCGAGCTGTACGGCTCCGACGAGACCTACCTGAGCGGCGGCTCCTTCGACGCCGGGCGGATGATCGACTTCTGGGAGCGTCGCGCCGAGGCCGAGCAGGCCCTGGGGCGCTTCGGGTTCGCCCGCGTGGTCGGCGAGATGTCGTGGCTGGAACGGGTGCCACCGCGGCGCGACGAGCTCGTGCGGTACGAGAGCTGGGCCGACGGCTTCGCCGCCCGGTTCCCGCACGCCGTCCTGTGCCTGTACGACCTGCGGCGCCTGGGCAGCGAGGTCATGCTCGACCTGCTCCGGACCCACCCGAAGCTGCTCCTGCGCGGCCTCCTCGTGGAGAACCCGCACCACCTCTCGGGGGACGAGTTCGTCGCGGCGCGGACCTGAGGGCGACGTGCGGCCGCCGGCTGAGGACGCGGGACCGGGCGGGCTGCTCGGGGTCTCGCCCCGCGCCGCACCGGACGACGTGCTCCTGCGCGAGCAGCTGTCCAGCCTGCGCGGGCTGCTCGCCATGTCCCTGCTCATGATGGAGCGCCGCCACGAGTCCGACGTGCTCCACCTCGCGGCCAGCGCCGTGCCGGGCCTGGCCCGCTGCCGCGCCCTCGGGGTCCATCTCGTCGGCACCGGCTGGGACGCGGCGACGACGACGCTGCCGGACGACGCCCGGGCCCCTCTCGCCGAGCAGCTCGAGCACTGCCCACGGGTCGGCGGGCCCGTCGTCGTCGGCCGGCGGTGGGCCTGGGCGTACCCCCTGCGCAGCGTCGAGGCCCTGCTCGGGCACCTCGTCGTCGAGGGGGTGCGTGAGCCCGGTCCGTCCGAGCAGGTGCTGCTGCGCTCGCTGGCCCAGCAGGCCGGCATCGCCGTGGCCAACGTCCGGCTGCACGCGAGCACGCAGGCCGCCAACGCGGCCCTCGCCCGCACGGTCCGGACGCTGGAGCACAAGACGGCGATCCACGACCGCTTCACGCAGGTCGCCGTCGAGGGGGGCGGGCACGACGGGATCGTCACCGCGCTGCACGAGCTGACCGGCCTGCCGGCCGGACTGGAGGACCGCGCCGGCTTCCTCCTGGCCTGGGCCGGGCCGGGGCCGTGGCGGCCCCGACGTCCGGCGGACCCGGTCGCGCGGGAGCGGCTCGTGGCCCGGGCGCTGCGGTCCGGGCGTCCGGTGCGGGTCGACGGACGGCTCGCCACCGTCGTCCGGCCGCGCCCCGACGTCCTCGGCGTCCTCTTCCTCGTCGACCCCGGCGAGCGGGCCGCCGAGGCCGACGTCGTCGCCCTCGAGCACGGCGCGACGGTCCTCGCCATCGAGCTCGCCCGGCTCGCGAGCGTCGCCGAGACCGAGTTGCGCCTCGGCGTCGACATCGTCTCGGAGCTGCTGGCGGGCACCGACCCCGCCGGTGCCGTCCGGAGGGCGCACGCCCTGGGCCACGACCTGTCGCACGAGCACCGGGTCGTCGTGGGGCGCGGCCGGTCGGGGGCCGGCGGCGTCGGCGCCCCCCGCCTGCGCGGCGGGCGCGCGGCGGGCGCCACCCGTGC
>JBQGCR010000081.1:0-2253 GCA_052038585.1 Kineosporiaceae bacterium | reverse complement strand
CCAGTCGGGCCTGCGGGACGGCGCCGACGGCGGCGAGCTGGGCGGCGGCGGCCACCGAGGCGTTGCCGACGACGCGGATCGTCGGCTCGCCGAGGGAGCACGCGGCGGACGCGACGTCGGCGAGCGCCTGCGCGTACCCGGCGGCGTGCGGCGACCCGGCGGCGACGAGCATGCCGAGGGTGGCGGTCGGCGCCGAGCGCCAGCGCCGGGCGCGGACGGCCGCGTCGAAGAAGTCCTGCGTGCCCGCCCCGCCGCCCACGGCGTCGGCCCAGGCGAACGGCGCCCCGACGGCGCTCTCCGCGACCGCGGCGGCGAGGGCGGCCCCCTCGGCCCGCACCGTGCCGGCCGGGACGCGCGCCTCCTGCGCGACGGCGGCCAGCGCGTCGAGCGCGTCGCGCAGCGACGCCGTCGTCGTCGTCACGTCGGGCTCCCCAGGGCGAGGTCCCCGCCGCCGGACGCGTGGCCGAACTTCTCGGCGAGGAACCGGCCGTGCGCGACGAGCGCCGCGGCGTCGGCCCGGTTCACCGCGTCGGCGACGTCGTCCATCGTCGCGGCGAGCAGGTCGAGGCTGTCGACGAGGACCATGAGCGAGGTCTTGTTGCCGTCGACCGGCCGGCTGTCGGCCCACTGCCGCGGCAGCCGCAGGTACCCGCCGATCGCCTCCGGCAGGTAGTCGGTCGCGGTCGCCATCACCGTGTAGGCCTGCGGGCTGCCGGACCCGAGGCGGTCCAGCCGCGGCACGGTGTCCCGGACGACGGCCCCGATCCGGCGCACCCGCGAGGTGACGACGCCGGGCACCGCGCCCTGGACGCACAGCGTCTCGACCCGGTCGAGCGCCGCGAGCAGGTCCTGCGCGGTCGGGACGCGGGGCAGCTCGAGCCGTGCGTCCGGATCCGGTTGCGGCGCAGGGCGCGAGCGACCGGTGAGCCGCGCGAAGAGGTCGGAGAGCACGGTGTCCGTCGTCGTCCCGTCCGCGGCCCGGGTCAGCGGGGGCCGAGGTCGAGGGACCCCGACGCGATCCGCTGGTCCTGCCGCTGCACCCGGTCGAGGTACGACCGGCTCTTGGTGACCTCGTTCTCCAGCACGCCGATCGTCGCGGCCATCGAGTCGAGGGCCTGCACCTTGAACTGGTCGATGGCGTCCATCGTCGCGTAGACGTTGGCGAAGGCGGCCTGCAGCTGCGGCAGGCCGATCGACGCCGACGCCGCCTGCTGCTGGATCTGCACCGAGTTGTCCTTGAGCATCTGCGACGTCCGCTCGATCATCGTCGACGTCGTCGTGTTGAGCGCCGTGATCTGGTCGAGGACGAGCTTCTGGTTGCCCATCGCCTGCGCGACGATGACGGCGGTGCGCAGCGCGGAGATCGTCGTCGTCGAGGCCCGGTCGACGCCCTTGACGAGCTCGAGGTTGTTCTTGATGACGATGTCGATCGCCAGGTAGTTCTGGATCGACACGGCGAGCTGGGTGAGCAGGTCCTGGTGCTTCTGCCGCACGTAGAACAGGACGTCCTCGCGCAGGCTCTTGGCCTTCTCGGGGTCGCTGACGTCGTACTCGGCGATCTTCGCGGAGAGCTGGGCGTCGAGCCGCTCGGCGACGTAGATGTACTGGTTGAGCATCCCCATCGTCGACCACAGCTGCTGCTTCTCGAGGTTGAGGGCGACGTTGTCCTTCTGGAGCTCGTCCTGGCCGCTGCGCAGGGCGTGGAGGATCGCGTCGAGGTGGCTCTCCGCGCTCTTGTACTTGTCGAAGTAGTCGTCGATCTTGTCGCCGAACGGGATCATCCCGAGGAGCTTCTTGGCGCCCCGCGCCTGGCCGGGGTCGAGGTCCTCGACCGTGCGGCGCAGCTCGACGAGGGTCTTGCCGACCTTCGAGCCGGACGACAGGCCGCCCTCCTGGATCGACTTCACCGGCGTCTTGAGCAGCCGGTTCGACGTCTCGGCGGCCCGGCGGATCTCGGCGTCGCCCATCGTGCGGACGTCGTTGGCCTTGGCGGAGAACTCCGGCGAGCGCGGGTCGCTGGCCAGCAGCGCGGAGACGAAGCCCTCGACCTTGGCGTCGAGCCCGGGCAGCGCCTGCTCCGGCACGGCCGGCGCCATCCGCGGCGCGGCGGTCGCCGCGACGGGCCGGCTCGGCTCCGGCGCCACGAGCGTCAGGGTGTCCGTGGGGGCGGGCGGGGCCAGCGGCGCGGGCTCGGCGGCGGCCGCCGGGGTGGGCTCGCTCATGGGGCTGCTTCCTCCAGAACTGTCCGGTCCG
>JBQGCR010000080.1:0-1933 GCA_052038585.1 Kineosporiaceae bacterium | reverse complement strand
GACCCGGTCACAGCCGGCGGTCGGCGAGGACGGGGAAGGCCTCGCGGTACTCCTCGACGACGCCGAGGTCGACGTCGGCGACGAGCACCTCCTCGCCGGGGCCCGCCTCGGCGAGCACCTCGCCGGTCGCGGTGACGACCTGGCTGCGGCCGCCCTGCTCCACCCCGGCGTGGGTGCCGGCGGTGTTGCACTGGACGACGACGCACTGGTTCTCCACCGCGCGGGCGCGGCCGAGGAGCGTCCAGTGCGCGACGCGCGCGGCGGGCCACGCCGCCGGGACGAGGACGAGCCGGGCCCCGGCGACGAGCAGGCCGCGGAAGAGCTCGGGGAAGCGCAGGTCGTAGCAGGTGGCCAGGCCCGCCGTCACCGTGCCGCCGGCCCCGTCGGGCAGGTCCGCGGTCACGAGGTCCTCGCCCGCCTCCATGAGCTTCGGCTCGCCGGCGCCGAAGCCGAACCGGTGGATCTTCCGGTACGTCGCGGCGACCGCACCGGTGCCGTCGAGGAGCACCGAGGTGTTCCACAGCCCGCGCCCGCCCGGCCCGCGGTCGGCGCCGTCCGCGGCCCGCTCGACGAGGGAGCCGGCGTGGACGGGGACGCCGAGGTCCGCCGCCGCGGCGGCGAGCGCCGTCACCGTCGGGCCGTCGAGGGTCTCGGCCCGCTCGGGCCACGTGCGGTAGGAGAACCCGCCGGGCGCCCAGAGCTCGGGCAGCACGACGAGGTCGGCCCCGCGCTGGTCGCGCACGAGGTCGGCGACCCGGCTCACCCGGTCGGCGACCGCCTCGTCGTCGCCGTACGCGACCTGGAGCACGTGGATCCGCATGCCCCCACTCTCCCAGCCCCGCTCACTCCTCGCCCTGCTCCGGGGCCGGGGGGCCGTCGCCGGAGAGGGCGTCGAAGCGGGCGAGGACCTCCTCGACGCTCGGGCGGTCGGCCGGGGCGAGGGCGAGGCAGGCGTCGACGAGGTCCGTGAGCGGCCGGGGCAGGCCGCGGCGCACCCGGCGCAGCGGGTCGGGGACGCCGGTCAGCTGGGCGAGCACGCCGTCGTCGTCGTACGTCTCGGCGTACGGCCGCCGGCCGGCCGCGGCCTTGTAGAGCGTCGCGCCCATCCCCCACACGTCGGACGCCGGGCCGACGCGGCCGCCGCCCGCCTGCTCGGGGGCGCAGTAGCCGAGCGTCCCGGTGCGCGGCCCGACCCGGCCGGGCCGGCGGGCGAGGCTGAAGTCGATGAGCCGGGCCGCCCCGGACTCGACGAGGATGTTGCCGGGCTTGACGTCGAGGTGCAGGTAGCCGAGCCCGTGCAGGTACCGCAGCGCCGAGGCGAGCTGGGAGCCGAGCGCGGCGAGGTCGGCCGCCCCGAGCCGGCGCCGGCCGTCGTCGAGCAGCCAGCGCAGCGTCGCCCCGCCGATCGTCTGGCTGACGACCACGGGCGGGTCGGTGCGGACCTCGTAGGCGCGCTGCAGGTGCGGGTGGTTGAGCCGCAGCATGAGCCGGCCCTCGCCGAGCAGGTGCCGGCGCAGCCCCTCGTCGTCGGCGCGGTCGGGCCGGACGAGCTTGAGGACGCAGCGGCAGTGCCGGTCCTCGCTCCACGCGTCGTAGACGTCGAACGCCGACCCGCGGCGCAGCAGCTCGACGGCGCGGTAGCCGGGGACGACGACGTCGCCGCGCGGCACCGGCGGCGGTCCGTCGAGCTCCTCCTCGTCGTCGGGGGCGGGAGCCTCGTCCAGCACGTCCTCGGCGAGCACCGCCGTCATCCGTCCTCCTCCTGCTCCTCCGGGTCGTCCAACCCCTGGGCGACCCACATCCGGTGGTACGTGCCCTGCGCGGCGAGGAGGTCCTCGTGGCGGCCGGTCTCGACGACCCGGCCGCGCTCGAGGACGACGATCCGGTCCGCCTCCCGGGCGGCGCGCAGGTTGTGCGTGACGAGCAGCGTCGT
>JBQGCR010000079.1:0-1704 GCA_052038585.1 Kineosporiaceae bacterium | reverse complement strand
AGGGACCCGAGCTGTTCCTGCGGGCCGTCGTCGCCTCCGTCGACGGCGCGGCCGACCTGCGCCGCTCGACGACCCGGGTGCTCCCGGCGGACCCGCACGCCGCCCCGGCGGAGGCGGTCGCCGTCGCCCGCCGCGCCGGTGCGGACCTCGCCGCCCTGCTCCTCGAGGACGGCGCGGGCGAGCTCATGGCCCGACAATGACGCCCGTCACAGCCGGTCCTGCCTCGGCCGGCAGCTGTTTTGCACGAACCCCACCCCGCACGAGAAGGTGACTTGTGAGCTCCCCCCGCACGCGCACCAAGCCGGCCGGCCGGCCGCTGGGCCAGGTCGCCTTCGTCGGCGCCGGTCCCGGTGACGAGCGCCTGCTGACGCTCCGCGCGGTCGAGCTGCTGCGCTCCGCCGACACCGTCGTCCTCGACCAGCTGCCCCGCCGCGCCCTCGTGACGACGTACTGCCGCGAGGACGTCCAGGTGCTCGACGCCGGCTACGGCGAGGACGGCCAGCCGCTGACCCGCGCCTCCCGCGCCAAGCTCGTCGTCCAGGCGGCGAAGGCCGGCGGCCGCGTCGTCCGCCTCATGGACGGCGACCCCGCGACTTTCACCGGCCTGGCCGAGGAGATCGCCGCCTGCCGCAAGGCCGGCGTCGAGCTCGAGGTCGTCCCCGGCGTCTCGGCCGCGTTCGCCGTCCCGACGTACGCCGGCGTCCCGCTGACGCCGGGCGCCGTGAGCGCCGTCCACGTCGTCCACCCGCACGGCTCGGACGTCGACTGGGCCCTGCACGCGACGCCCTCGGCGACCGTCGTCGTCCTCGGCGCGGTCGACGAGATCGTCGAGGCCGCGCAGGGCCTGCTCGCCGCGGGCCGGGCCGGCAAGACCCCCGTCGCCGTCACCTCGCAGGGCACCACCGTCGGCCAGCACACCCTCGTGTGCCGGCTCGACGAGGTCGCCTCGACGGTCCCCGCCGCGCGCCTGGACCGTCCGGTCACCGCGACGATCGGGGAGGCGGTCGCGTTGCGCGAGAACGCCTCCTGGTTCGAGACCCGGCCGCTGTTCGGCTGGCGGGTGCTCGTCCCGCGGACCAAGGAGCAGGCCGGCTCGATGGTCGCCCGGCTCGAGGAGCTCGGCGCCACCGCCGTCGTCGTCCCGACGATCTCGGTCGAGCCGCCGCGCACCCCGCACCAGATGGAGAAGGCCGTCCGCGGCCTCGTGACCGGCCGCTACGAGTGGGTCGGCTTCACCTCGGTCAACGCCGTCCGCGCGGTGCGCGAGAAGTTCGAGGAGTACGGCCTGGACGCCCGGGCCTTCGCCGGGCTCAAGGTCGCCGCGGTCGGCGGGGTCACCGCGAACGCGCTGCGCGAGTGGGGGATCGAGCCCGACCTCGTGCCGTCCGGCGAGCAGAGCGCCAAGGGCCTGCTCGAGGAGTGGCCGCCGTTCGACCCGGTGCTCGACCCCATCGACCGGGTCTTCCTGCCGCGCGCCGACATCGCGACCGACACCCTCGTCGCCGGCCTCCAGGCGGGCGGCTGGGAGGTCGACGACGTCACGGCCTACCGGACCGTCCGGGCGGCCCCGCCGCCGGCCGAGATCCGCGACGCGATCAAGAGCGGGCAGTTCGACGCCGTCGTCTTCACCTCGTCCTCGACCGTGCGCAACCTCGTCGGCATCGCCGGCAAGCCGCACGGCACGACGGTCGTCGCGTGCATCGG
>JBQGCR010000078.1:0-2305 GCA_052038585.1 Kineosporiaceae bacterium | reverse complement strand
CGTGCGCGAGCCGGAGGTCACGGGGACCACCTCGGCGCCGAGCAGGCGCATCCGGGCGACGTTGAGGGCCTGCCGCCGGGTGTCCTCCTCGCCCATGTAGACGACGCACTCGAGGCCGAGGAGCGCGGCGGCCGTGGCGCTCGCGACACCGTGCTGGCCGGCGCCGGTCTCGGCGATGATCCGCGGCTTGCCCATCCGCTTCGTGAGCAGCGCCTGGCCGAGCACGTTGTTGATCTTGTGAGAGCCGGTGTGGTTGAGGTCCTCGCGCTTGAGCAGCACGCGGGCGCCGCCGGCGTGCTCGCCGAAGCGCCGCGCCTGCGTGAGGATGCTCGGCCGGCCCGAGTACGTGCGCTGCAGCTCGTCGAGCTCGGCGAGGAACGCCGGGTCGGCCATCGCCGCGGTGAACTCGCGGTCGAGCTCGTCGAGGGCGGCGACGAGCGCCTCGGGCACGAAACGCCCGCCGAACCGGCCGAAGTAGGGGCCCTCGGCCTCGCGCAGGTGCCCCTGGGCGGGTGCGCCCTCCCCGACGGCGGTCACGAGCGGCCTGCCCGCAGCGCGGGGTGGGCGCCGGCGGCGACGAGGTCGGCGACGCTGCGCCGGGGGTCGTCGCCGGTCACGAGGCTCTCGCCGACGAGGACGACGTTGGCCCCGGCCCGGGCGTAGTCGAGCACGTCGTGCGGCCCGCGGACGCCGGACTCGGCCACCTTGACGATCCCGTCAGGGATCAGCGGGGCGACGCGGGCGAACTGGGAGCGGTCGGTCCGCAGCGTGCGCAGGTCGCGGGTGTTCACCCCGATGACCCGGGCGCCGGCGTCGACCGCCCGCGCCACCTCCTCGGGGTCGTGGACCTCGACGAGCGCGGTCATCCCGAGCGAGTGCACGCGCTCGACGAGGGACACGAGGGCCTCCTGGTCGAGCGCGGCGACGATGAGCAGGACGACGTCGGCGCCGTACGCCCGCGCCTCCCACACCTGGTAGCTCGAGACGACGAAGTCCTTGCGCAGGACGGGCACGTCGACCGCGGCGCGCACGGCCGCGAGGTCCTCGAGGCTGCCGCCGAACCGGCGGCGCTCGGAGAGGACGCTCATGACGCTCGCGCCGCCCGCCTCGTAGTCGCGGGCCAGCGCGGCGGGGTCGGCGATGGCCGCGAGGGCGCCCTTGCTCGGGCTGCTCCGCTTGACCTCGGCGATGACCTTGACGTTGTCGCCGTCGCGCAGGATCGACTCGGCGGGCCGGCACGAGGGCCGGCGCTCGACCATCTCCTGCAGCGCCGCGAGGTCCGTGCGCTGCTGACGGTCGACGAGGTCCTCGCGGACCCCCGCGAGGATGTCGTCGAGGACGGTCACAAGAGCCCCTCGGGTCGGTGGTCTGGGCTCTGCGATCCTACTGCGGGGTGTCGCGTGGTCCGTCGCCGGGCGGGGCGGGGACCCCCGGTCAGGCCTGGACGACGAGGGTCCGGGCGACCTTGTCGTGCCAGCCCTGGAGCCGGCCCGAGGAGTCGAAGAACGGCGAGAGGTACACGACGAGCTGGCCGATGCCGCAGACGAGGCTGCCGGCCGTCGGGACGAGCCAGCGCAGCAGCGACGGCCCCCAGCCGGGCAGCCCGCCGTCCTGCTCGCGCACGACGCGCACCCGCACGACCATCTTCCCCACGGTCGCGCCCCGCAGGGCGACGAGGACGATCTCGTAGGCGAGGGACAGTGCCGTCGCGACGAGGACGAAGCCGACCAGCGCCCCCGCCAGGGCACCCCCGCCGGCCGTGAGCTCGCCGGTCTCGGGGTCGACCTCGAGGCCGCTGACGGCGCCGCCGAGGAGCACGGCCCCGACGACGGCGAGGACGACCCCGAGGAGGATGCCGTCGATGATCCGGGCGACGAGCCGCTGGCCCATCCCCGCCGGCCGGGCGGTGGGCGTGCCCCAGCCGGGCTCGGCGCCCGAGGGGGGCGGCTGGTAGGGCGGCGGCGGGGTGCCGGCGTCGGACACGGTGTGCTCCGGAGGGGCGGGGACGGGCGTGGGTCAGAACGAGGTGAAGTTCATCCCGCGCAGGACGAGGGTGAGGACGAAGCCGACGACGGACAGCACGATGCCGACGATGCCGACGATCCGTGCGGCGTTGGTCTGGCTCGTGCGGCCGCTCTCCTTCTCGGTCTGCGTCGCGAGGTACAGGCCCGCGCCGGAGAGCACGAGCCCGAGGAGGGCGCAGCACAGGGCGAGGACCGCGCCGACGATCGACAGGACGAGCGCGAGCATCGCCTTGTTGCCGGACTGCTGGGTCGGCTGCGCCCCGCCGAAGGGCGGCGGCGGC
>JBQGCR010000077.1:0-4545 GCA_052038585.1 Kineosporiaceae bacterium | reverse complement strand
CGTGGACGTTGGCGCCGGCCTCGCCGCGCCACCCGCTCGCGCACGGGCCCCCCGCCGAGCCCAGGGGGCCGAGCTCCGCGCCCCCCTCGGCGGCCATGGCCTCGACGAAGGCCGGCGGCCGGGTGCGGCTCACCGCCAGGCGCAGCGGCCCGTCGGGCCGGGCCGGGACGACCGGCGGGGTGTCGGTCGCGTACGTCGTGCCGGCGCCGGGCATGGCGACGGCGCCCGCGACGAGGTCGCCGTCCTCCCACAGGGCGACGTGGACGGCCCAGTCGTGCCGGGGGCGCTCGGAGAACTCGCGGGTGCCGTCGAGGGGGTCGACGATCCACACGCGGCGGGCCCCGACGCGGGCGGCGGGGTCCTTGGCCTCCTCGGACAGGACGAGGTCGTCGGGGCGCAGCTCGGCGAGGCGGCGCAGGAGGAGCTCGTTGCTGCCGAGGTCGCCGGCGGACTTGAGCTCCTTGCCCTCGAGCTCCCCCGCCCTGATCTGCAGGAGCGCGGCGCCCGCCTCGTCCGCGAGCTGGCGCGCGAGAGCGGCGTCGGAGATGGCTGTCATGAAGACGCAGAACCCTTTCGTGGCGGTGCGTGCATCGGCCCCGGCCGGGTCGGCCGGACGGCGTGCCGTGACGAGGTACCACGGTACGGCCTGCGGGGCGAGCACACGGACGTCGTCCCGGCCCCGCTGGTGGGGCGGCGGCGCGCGGACCGGTCGACGTGAGGGGCGGGCGGGGCGACACTGCCCCGCCTCGGACGGACCCGGGCGGACCCGGGGTGGTGCGAGCGCCGGCCGCGAGTCCCCCTGCGCGGCCGGTCGACCTCAGTAGGCCCCGGCGCCCCGCACGACCGCGTGGGCGGTCCGCCACAGGATCGACAGGTCCAGCGCGATCGACCAGTTGTCGACGTAGCGCAGGTCGAGCCGCAGCGACTCCTCCCAGGACAGGTCGGACCGGCCGCTGACCTGCCACAGACCGGTCAGGCCGGGCTTGACGCGCAGGCGGCGCACGGCGTCGTCGCTGTAGACGGCGACCTCCTCGGGCAGCGGCGGCCGCGGGCCGACGAGCGACATGTCGCCGCGGACGACGTTGACCAGCTGCGGGAGCTCGTCGAGGGAGAACTTGCGGATCACCGCGCCGATCCGGGTGACCCGAGGGTCGCGCTTCATCTTGAAGAGGATCTCGTTGCCCTCGCTCATGGCGCGCAGCTGCGCGAGGCGGGCCTCGGCGTCGACGACCATCGAGCGGAACTTGAGCATCGTGAACTCGGCGCCGTCGACGCCGATCCGGGTCTGCCGGAAGAACACGGGCCCGCGGTCGCCGAGCTTGACCGCGGCGGCGACGGCGAGGAAGACCGGGGCGGCGGCGAGGAGGATGAGCCCACCGACGACGCGGTCGAAGACCGCCTTGGCGAGCATCTTGCCGCCGCTGGCGCTGGGCCGCTCCAGGTGCAGCAGGGACAGGCCGGCGATCGGCCGGATCGACAGCCGGGGGCCGGCGACCTCGATGATGCCCGGGGAGACGACGAGCTCGACGCCGCGCTCCTCGAGGGCCCACGAGAGCCGGCGCAGCGCCTGCCCGGACAGGTCGGGGTGGGAGACGACGGCGACGACGTGCGCGCCGGTCTCGTCGACGGCGTCGAGGATCGTCGCGGGGTCGCCGACGACCGGGACGCCGTGCACGTGGCTGACCTGGAGGCCGACCATCGGGATGCACGCGCCGACGGCGACGAGGCCGTGGTGCGGCTCGTGGTCGAGCTTCTCGATGACGGCGACCGCGGCGTCCGCCCGGCCGACGACGAGGACGCGCTGCATGCCGTGGCCGCGGGCGCGCAGCCGGTGGATGTGCTTGCGGAGCAGGTGCCGCGAGCCGAGCGACAGCACGAGCGTCAGCGGGACGGCGACGAGCACGAAGAAGCGGGACAGCTGCGCGGCGAAGGTGTACGAGCCGACGGCGAGCACGGTGAACAGGAGCAGACCGGCGTCGAAGACCCGGCGGTACTCGTCCGGGCCGGTGCCGAGGTAGCGGCGCTCGTAGCCGCGCTGGAGCCCGACGAGGCCGGCGAAGACGAACGGGACCGCGGCGGCGATGACGACGTAGCGGGCGCGGGGGGCGTCCGAGCCCCAGCGGACCGCGAAGGTCACGGACACCGCGACGAGGGCGGCGAGGACGTCGACGACGAGCGCCAGGCGCCGGTAGCGGTCGATGAGCAGCCGGGGGTCCTCGTCGGCGACGTCCGGGCGGGGCAGGCGCGTCAGCGAGCGGGTGGCGGCCGGCGGCGCGTCCCCGGGGGTGAGCGTCCGTCCGTCGTCGTCCACGAGCTCCAGGTCCGAGGCGGACCCGTGCACCGCGCCACTGTTCGAGTGCGCCACTGACACCGAGGAACTCCCTGTGTTGTCCGTGCGTTGGTCGGACCCGCCGCCCCGTTCGGCTGCCCGGCGACTCGGTGAAAGATAGCGGAACGTGACAGCGGCAGGAGCCGGAATCCGGGAACTGTCCCCCGGAGCGCGGTCGTCTGTGACCGGACTCGCACACTTTACGCTCACTCGTTCGGCTCAGGGCGTGCGGCTGCTCCTGCACGGAACGTAACGATCTCGATGCGATCAGAGGTCGCCGGCATGAACGGGGCGATCACGGCGCCCGTCCGCGGCGCGGGGGCTCAGGCGTTGAGGGTGTTCTGCACGCGCTCGAAGCCCTCGCGGGCGACGTCGAGCACGGCCTGCGCGGCCTCGGCGAGCAGGAGGTCGAGCTCCTTGCGCTCGGAGCCGGAGAAGTCCCGCAGGACGAAGTCGGCCGGGTCCTGGCGGCCCGGCGGACGGCCGATGCCCACGCGCAGGCGGCAGTAGTCCTTCGTGCCGGCCGAGGCGCTCACCGAGCGCAGGCCGTTGTGGCCGCCCTCCCCCCCGCCGCGCTTGAGGCGCAGGGTGGCGAAGGGCAGGTCGAGCTCGTCGTGGACGACGAGGAGCCGCTCGGGCGGCACGCGGTAGAACCGCAGGAGTCCGGCGACGGGGCCGCCGGAGACGTTCATGTACGTGCGGGGCTTGGCGAGGACGAGGCGCGGGCCGGGGCGGCCGCCCAGCGGCGGCAGGCGCACCTCGGCGACGTCGGCCTGGGTCCGCGACCGCCCGGTGGCGAACGTCTCGCGCAGCTCGGCGGCGAGCGCGTCGAGCACCATCGCCCCGACGTTGTGCCGGTTGCGCGCGTACTCCTTGCCGGGGTTGCCCAGACCGACGACGAGCCAGGGCGGGGCGCCCGGGCTCGTCGTCGTGTCGGTCATGATGACTCGTGCTCCGCGCTCCCGGGCGTGCGGCCCGGGCAGCGCCGGGTCACTCGGAGGCCGGGGCCTCGTCGGCGGCGGCGTCGTCACCCTCGGAGGCCTCGGCGGCCTGCTCCTCGGCGACCTCGGCGTCGGCGGCCTCGATCTCGGCGGCCTCGGCGTCGGTCGACGGGACCGTGACGTTGACGACGAGGGTCTCGGCGTCGGTGACGAGCTCGGCACCCTCGGGCAGCTTGACGTCGGCGGCGGTGACCTGGGTGCCGGCCTCGGCGTCGGTGACGTCGACCTCGACCGACTCGGGGATCTTCGTGGCCTCGACGAGCACCGAGAGCGTCTGGTGCTCGGTCATGACGACCGTGCCCGGGCCGGCCTCGCCGACGACGTGCACGGGGATGTCGACGGTGACCTTCTCGCCGCGGCGGACGATGAGCAGGTCGACGTGCTCGAGGAAGCCCCGGATCGGGTCCCGCTGGACGTCCTTGGCCAGGGCGAGCTGGCTCGTGCCCTCGAGGTCGATCGAGAGCAGGGCGTTGGAGTGCTTGAGCGCGAGCATCGTCGCGTGGCCCTCGAGGGCGACGTGGACGGGCTCGGTGCCGTGGCCGTAGAGGACGGCGGGGACCTTGCTGGCGCGGCGGATCCGGCGGGCGGCGCCCTTGCCGAACTCCGTGCGCTTCTCGGCGGTGAGCTTGATCTCGGACACGACGATCTCCTCGGTGAGGCGCATCGCGTGCGCCTCGGTCTGCGGTGGTTGTGCGGCTCGGCGGCCACGAGGAGGGTCCTGCGCGCGACAGGGCGCGTCCGGAGGACGCTCCTCGTCGATCACGGCCGGTGCTGCGAGCAGCTCCAGACCCTCGCCGGGGCGACTGGCCACGATACCCGCGCGACCCCGTCACCCTGAAATCGCCCTCGTCCCCCGCCGGCCCCGCCCGTCCCCGGCCCCGTGCGGACGGCGTTGCACCCGGTCCATCGGGTGCGGTGTCACCCCGTACCCGTTCTACGGGTTCCGGGTGAGCCCGTACCCGATCACGATGCGGGTGACGACGAGGCCCCCGCCGCCCGGGGTGATCCACGGACGTCGTGCGGGGTGGACGACGTGATCCATGGACCGCCTGGGCCGCCATCACGACCCGGGGAGTCCGTCGATCACGTCATGGATCATGGGGGCGGGCCAGGCGCCGGCTGCCGGTCACACAGGACCGCCCGCAGGTGATCCTTGTCGGGGTGGCGGTGGTCGATGACACGCAGCTGGTGATCCCTGACGCGCTGCCGGTGATC
>JBQGCR010000076.1:0-2897 GCA_052038585.1 Kineosporiaceae bacterium | reverse complement strand
GTCGAGGTCGGCGTCGGGCGCGAAGGCCCGGATGCGGTCCTCGTCGAGGTGCCAGGCGCAGCGCAGGACGCCCGCCGACTGCGAGTGCAGGACGACCCCGACGTTGAGGCACTCGCCCCGGTCGACGCGCGGCACGAAGCGGACGACGACGTACTGGTAGGCGTGGCTCACGACGCACCGTCCAGCCACGCGGCGGGAGCGGCCAGCCGCATCCCGAGGTGCTCGCGGTAGGCGGCGCGGACGGCGTCGAGGTCGGGCAGGCTCGCGGTGGTCTCGAGCCACTCCTCCGGCACCTCGTCGACGACCTCGCGCAGGACGTCGTCGGTGAGGAGCGGGGCGAACCGCTCGTGGGCGGCCCGGACCGACCCGGCCACGGGCGCCAGGACGTGGCCGCTCGTGTCGAACGGCTGGGCGACGAACCGCCCCACGTCCGGCGGGCGGCTCGGCCACGAGTGGTGGAACCACAGGGCCGCGCCGTGGTCGATCGCCCAGGCCCGGCGGTGCCAGACGAGGAGGTTGGGGTTGGCCCAGGTGCGGTCGACGTTCGCCGTGTAGGCGTCGAGCCAGAGGATGGCCGCGGCGTCGTCGACGCTCGGCGGGCGCGAGCCGTCGTAGCCGAAGGCCCCGGGCAGGAAGTCGACACCGAGGTTGCGGCCCGGGCTGGCGTTGAGCAGGTCCTGGACCTCCTCGTCGGCCTCGTAGCGGGCGATCGCGCTCGGCAGGTCGACGACGGCCAGGCGCGGGGTCGGGATGCCGACCCGGCGGGCGACCTCGCCGACGAGCACCTCGGCGACGAGGACCTTGCGGCCCTGCCCGGCGCCGGTGAACTTGACGACGTAGGTCCCGAGGTCGTCGGCCTCGACGAGACCGGGCAGCGAACCGCCCTCCCGCAGAGGGGCGACGTAGCGCACGGCGGTCACGGACTCGAGCACCCGACCACCCTACGGCAGCCGTTTAGGGTGGTCGGATGACGACGCAGGAGCGCAGGCTGGCCGGTCGCTACGTCCTCGACACGCCCATCGGGCGCGGTGGGATGGGCGAGGTGTGGCGCGCCACCGACACCGTCCTCGGGCGGCAGGTGGCGGTCAAGACGATCGACCTCACCCGCGTCCCCGACGAGTCGGGCGCGGTCCGCTTCGAGCGCGAGGCCCGCGTGACCGCCGGCCTCAACCACCCGCACGTCGTCACCGTGCACGACACGGGCGTCGAGGGCGACACCGCCTACCTCGTGATGGAGCTGCTGCCCGGCCCGAGCCTCGCCGAGCGCCTGCGGCAGGGGCCGTTCGCGGTCGACGACGTCGTCGACGTCCTCCGCCAGGTTGCCGGCGCGCTCCAGGCGGCCCACGCCCGCGGGCTGGTCCACCGGGACATCAAGCCGGCGAACGTCGTCACCGCGGACGACGGCCGGCTGCGGGTGCTCGACTTCGGTATCACCCAGCTCGGGGACGCCTCGACCCAGCAGGCGCTCACCGCGACGCACACCGTCATGGGGACGGCCGAGTACCTCTCGCCGGAGCAGGCGATGGGCGGGCGCGTCGACGGCCGGGCCGACCTCTACGCGCTCGGCTGCCTCGCGTTCGCGCTGCTCACCGGTGAGCCGCCCTTCTCGGGGCCCACCGCGGTGGCGACGATGATGATGCACACCCACGACCCGGTGCCGGACGTGCGCGCCCTGCGCCCCGACACCCCGGCGTGGCTGGCCGGTCTCGTGTCCTCCCTGCTCGCCAAGGACCCCGCCGACCGCCCCGCGGAGGCGGGGGCCGTGCTCGCCGCCGTCGACGCGCGCCGGGCCCCCGCCGCGGCGGCGACGACCGTCCTTCCTGCCGGTGGGGCCGACCGCACCCAGCGACTCTCGAGCACCCCGCTGCCCCCGCCCCCGACCACCGGCCCGCCGACGACCGGGCTGCCGCCGCGCGAGCCGGAGCGCAGGCGCGGCTCGTCCACCCCGTGGATCCTCGCGCTCCTCGCGCTGCTCGTCGTCGGCCTCGTGGGCTGGTACCTCGTCACCTCGCAGGACGACACCGGGGGCGCCGACGCCTCGCCGAGCGCCTCGCCCAGCGCCTCACCCACCGCGTCGGCCGAGCAGTCGGCCCCGGAGCAGTCGACACCCGCCGAGACCACGCCCGAGCCGGAGCCGACGACGGCCTCGCCCGAGCCCACCCCGAGCGAGACCCCCTCCGACACCCCGACCGACACCGCACCCGACGGCGCGCCGGTCGCGGACGCCTACGCGTCGCTGCAGGACGCGGTGCAACAGGCCGCCACGGACGGCACGGTCGACGCGAAGGTCGCGCGCGACGTCCAGAGGCACGCGCAGGCCACGGAGCGGGCACTGTCCGACGCCGACGCGCGCAAGGTCTCCGACGAGGCGCAGAAGCTCGCGGACGAGTACGCGAGGGCGGTGCAGGACGGCTCGGTCTCGGCCGACGCCACGGGGACGCTCGACCCGCTCGTCCAGGCGGTGCTCGACGCGGCCGACGCCTACGCGGGCGGCTGACCCGGCGGGCGCCGGGCCCCGCCCACGACGAAGGCCCCGAACCTGTGGTTCGGGGCCTTCGTCGTGATGCTCTGCAGTGTCCGAGGGGGGACTTGAACCCCCATGCCCTATACGGGCACTAGCACCTCAAGCTAGCGCGTCTGCCAATTCCGCCACCCGGACGAGTGGTGTTCTTCGGGCCCGTGGGGAGGCCTTCCGACAGCGCGAAACATTACACGGTCACCGGCCCGGAACCGAAATCGCCCCTGCCGCGCCACGGCTCCTAGGGTGGAGGGCATGACCGACACGCTGCGCCCCGAGGACGAGGTCGTCCGGATCTGCCAGGAGCTGATCCGCATCGACACGAGCAACTACGGCGACGGGAGCGGTCCCGGCGAGGCCGAGGCGGCCGCCTACGTCG
>JBQGCR010000075.1:0-1502 GCA_052038585.1 Kineosporiaceae bacterium | reverse complement strand
CGCACGACCGTCGACTACGTGGGGCTCAACCACCTCGGCTGGCTGCGCGGCCTGCACTTCGAGGGCCGCGACGTCCTGCCCGATCTCCTCGCCGACGACGCCGCGCTGGCCTCGATGGAGGAGGGGCAGCTCTTCGGGCTGGACTGGGTCCGCACGCTCGGGGTCGTCCCCAACGAGTACCTCTACTACTACTACTTCACCCGCGACGCGGTGCGCTCGATCACCGCGGCGCCGCAGACCCGCGGCGAGTACCTCCTGGACCAGCAGCAGGGCTTCTACGCGTCGCTGCGCTCCGACGGCCCGGGCGGGACCGGCGGCCCCGGTGCGCTCGCCGAGTGGGACCGCGTGCGGATGGAGCGCAACGCCACCTACATGCAGGAGGCGCGCGGCGAGGACGAGGAGCGCGACGAGGCCGACGTCCAGGGCGGCGGCTACGAGGGGGTCGCGCTCGCCATCATGGCGGCGATCTCCCGCGGCGAGCCGGCCGAGCTCATCCTCAACGTGCGCAGCCGGGGCACGGTCCCGGGCCTGCCGGACGACGCGGTCGTCGAGGTCCCGTGCACCGTCGACGCCTCCGGCCCCCGGCCGCACCCGCTGCCGCCGCTCACCGGGCACCCGCTCGGGCTCGTCGAGCAGGTCAAGGCCGTCGAGCGGCTCGTCATCGGGGCGGCGCGGACCGGCTCCGAGCGCGACGCGGTGCAGGCCTTCGCCCTGCACCCGCTCGTCGACTCCGTCACCGTCGCCCGCGAGCTGCTCGCCGGCTACCGGGCGCGCATCCCCGCCGTCGACGCCGTCTTCGCGCGCGGTCGCTGAGCCCGGGTCCGCGGGGTCGCGCCTCGTAGCATCGGCCGGGTGGGAGACCGACGATGAGCCCGCGCCGCCGGGCGTTCCTCGCGGGGATGCTCGCCGTCGTCGTCCTCGGGGTGCTCGCGCTCGTGCTCGTCCCCCGGCTGCGGTCGGACCCGGCCGACACCGCCGCCGGCCCGGTGCTGCTCGTCCCCGGGTACGGCGGCAGCACCGCGTCGCTCGCCCCGCTCGTCACCGCCCTGCGCACGGCGGGTCGCGACCCGCGCGTCGTCGAGGTCGGGGACGGCACCGGTGACCTCGCGGCCCAGGCGGCCGCGGTCGGCCGGGCCGCCGACGCCGCGCTCGCCGAGGGCGCCGCGTCCGTCGACGTCGTCGGCTACTCGGCCGGCGGCGTCGTCGCGAGGGTCTGGGTCGCCGGGGACGGCGCCGGCGTGGCCCGGCGGGTCGTCACGCTCGGCTCGCCGCACCACGGCACGACCGTCGCCGACCTCGGCGCCCTGCTCGGCGGGGCCTGCCCCACGGCCTGCCGCCAGCTCGCCGAGGGCAGCGACCTGCTCGCCGGCCTGCCCGAGACCCCGGGCAGCGCCCGCTGGACGAGCATCTGGACCCGCGACGACGAGACCGTCACCCCGCCGGACTCGGCCGTCCTCGCGGGCGCGGAGGACGTCGAGCTGCAGGCGGTCTGCGCGGACGCG
>JBQGCR010000074.1:0-3079 GCA_052038585.1 Kineosporiaceae bacterium | reverse complement strand
TGGGGGCCGGCTCGACGAGCTCGACGAGGACGCCGCCGGCGTCCTTGGGGTGGACGAAGTTGATCCGGCTGTTCGCGGTGCCGCGCTTCGGCTCGGGGTAGAGCAGGCGGACGCCGCGCTCGCGCAGGGTCGCGCTGACGGCGTCGAGGTCCTCGACCCGGTAGGCGACCTGCTGCAGGCCCGGGCCGCTGCGGTCGAGGAACTTCGCGATCGTCGACTCGGGGGACAGGGGTGCGAGCACCTGGACGCACGAGCCGGAGTCGCCGACGCCCATCATCGCCTCGTGGACGCCCTGCTCCTCGTTGACCTCCTCGTGGAGCAGCCGCATCCCCAGGACGTCGCGGTAGAAGGCGACGGCCGCGTCGAAGTCCGGGACGGCGACGCCGACGTGGTCGATCGCGGTGAACAGGCCGGTGGGCAGCGAGGTCTGCGTCATGCCCCGACCGTACTCACGCGCCCGCGCGACGATCCGTGACGTAGGCCACTGGGGCGCGGGTGTCCCGGTCGGCCCGCGCGACTAGCCTCGCAGTGTCGCTGTCCCTGCCGCCGAGAACCAGGAGCCCCCCATGGCCGAGGCCACCCGCACGTCCGTCATCGTCGCCGGCGCGCGCACCCCGATGGGGCGCCTGCTCGGCTCGCTCAAGGACTTCTCCGCCGCCGACCTCGGCGGCGTCGCCATCGCCGGCGCGCTCGCCAAGGCCGGCATCACCGGCGACCAGGTGCAGTACGTGATCATGGGCCAGGTCATCACGGCCGGCGCCGGCCAGAACCCCGCGCGGCCCGCCGCGACCAAGGGCGGCATCCCGCTGAACGTCCCGTCGATCACCATCAACAAGGTCTGCCTGTCGGGCCTCGCCGCGATCGCGATGGCCGACCAGCTCATCCGCGCGGGCGAGTTCGACGTCGTCGTCGCCGGCGGCCAGGAGTCGATGACGAACGCGCCGCACCTGCTGCGCAAGTCCCGCGAGGGCTACAAGTACGGCGACGTGACGATGACGGACTCGATGGCCTACGACGGCCTGTGGGACCTCGCGACCGACCAGGCGATGGGCGGCCTCACCGAGTCGGCGAACGCCGGCGACTGGGAGGTGTCCCGCGAGGACCAGGACGCCTTCGCCGCGCGGTCGCACCAGCTCGCCGCGGCCGCCTGGAAGAACGGCCTGTTCGACGACGAGGTCGTGCCTGTCTCGATCCCGCAGCGCAAGGGCGACCCGATCGAGTTCAAGGACGACGAGGGCGTCCGCGGCGACACCACCGTCGAGGCGCTGAGCCGGCTGCGCCCGGCGTTCCGCAAGGACGGCACGATCACCGCCGGGTCGGCGTCGCCGATCTCGGACGGCGCGACGGCGGTCGTCGTCATGAGCAAGGCCAAGGCCGAGGAGCTGGGCCTGACCTGGCTCGCCGAGATCGGCGCCCACGGCGTCGTCGCCGGCCCGGACTCGACCCTGCAGGAGCAGCCGGCCAACGCGATCCTCGCCGCGTGCGCCAAGGAGGGGATCACCCCGGCCGACCTCGACGTCGTCGAGATCAACGAGGCCTTCGCCGCCGTCGGGATCGTCTCGACCCGCAAGCTCGGCGTCGACCCGGAGAAGGTCAACCCCAACGGCGGCGCCATCGCGACCGGCCACCCGCTCGGCTCGTCCGGCGCCCGCGTCGTCCTGCACGCCGCCCTCGAGCTCAAGCGGCGCGGCGGCGGCGTCGGCGTGGCCGCGCTGTGCGGCGGCGGCGGCCAGGGCGACGCGCTCGTCGTGCGCGTGCCGAAGGGCTGAGCGCCGCGGTGCCCAGGACGGTCGACGTCCCGGTCCTCGTCGAGCAGGCGAGGGCCGGGCAGGTGCGGGCGCTCGCGCGCCTGCTCTCGCTCGTCGAGGACGCCCGCCCCGAGCTCCGCGAGGTCATGGCGACGCTCGCCCCCTTCACCGGGGGAGCGCACGTCGTCGGCCTCACCGGGGCGCCGGGGGTGGGCAAGTCGACGACGACGTCGGCCGTCGTCACCGCCTTCCGGCGCGAGGGCCGCCGCGTCGCGGTCCTCGCCGTCGACCCGTCGTCGCCGTTCTCCGGCGGCGCGCTGCTCGGCGACCGGATCCGGATGCAGGAGCACGCGACCGACCCTGGCGTCTACATCCGCTCGATGGCCACCCGCGGGCACCTCGGCGGCCTGTCGTGGGCGACGCCGCAGGCGCTGCGGGTGCTCGACGCCGCCGGCTTCGACGTCGTCCTCGTCGAGACCGTCGGCGTCGGGCAGAGCGAGGTCGAGGTCGCCGGCCTCGCCGACACGACGCTCGTCCTGCTCGCCCCGGGCATGGGCGACGGCATCCAGGCGGCCAAGGCCGGGATCCTCGAGATCGGCGACCTCTTCGTCGTCAACAAGGCCGACCGGGACGGCGCCGACGCCACCGTCCGCGACCTGCGGCACATGATCACCCTCGGCGAGGCCCGGCAGCCCGGCGACTGGCGCCCGCCGGTGCTGAAGACCGTGGCCTCGCGGATGGAGGGGATCGGCGAGGTCGTCGAGGAGGTCGAGAAGCACCACGCGTGGGCGGACGGCAACGGCAGCCTCGTCGCCCGCCGCCGCCGGCGCGCCGCCCGCGAGATCGAGGCCATCGCCGTGGCGACCGTCCGCGACCGGATGGGCTCCCTCGACGACGGCCACGGCCTGGACGAGCTCGCCGCGCGCGTCGTCGAGGGTCGGCTCGACCCCTACACCGCCGCCGACACGCTCCTCGGGGAGCTCACCGTCGGCTGACCTCGACGGCCCTGCGCGACGGGGCCCGGGGCCTCGCCGGGCGGCAGGTCGACCCCTGCTCCGGACGACGGGGCCGCCTCAGCGCGTCCCGCGCAGCTGCGCCTCGAGCGCGGCCCGGGCGGCGTCGTCGAGCGGGTCGGCCGTGCCGAACCGCCAGTCCCACGGGCCGTCGGTCCACGCGTGGACGACCGGCCACGACCAGTGGCCGTCCCACGGCCGGTCCGAGCGCGGGCGGCGCTGGAGGGTGCCGCTCGTGAGGTGCACGTGGAGCTCGACCGTCCCGTCCTCCCCGGGCCCGTCCGGGGAGACGTCGACGACGGCGGGCAGGAGCAGCGC
>JBQGCR010000073.1:0-3729 GCA_052038585.1 Kineosporiaceae bacterium | reverse complement strand
CGTCAGGCCCTCGAAGGCCTTCGTGGACGCCTGGAGCAGGGCGACGCCACCACCGGCGACGATGCCCTCCTCGACGGCGGCCTTCGCGTTGCGGACGGCGTCCTCGATGCGGTGCTTGCGCTCCTTGAGCTCGACCTCGGTGGCCGCACCCGCGCGGATGACGGCGACGCCGCCGGCGAGCTTGGCGAGGCGCTCCTGGAGCTTCTCGCGGTCGTAGTCCGAGTCCGACTTCTCGATCTCGGCGCGGATCTGGTTGACGCGGCCCGCGATCTGGTCCGCGTCGCCCGCACCCTCGACGATCGTCGTCTCGTCCTTGGTGATGACGACCTTGCGCGCACGACCGAGCAGCTCCAGCCCGGTGTTCTCGAGCTTGAGGCCGACCTCCTCGGAGATGACCTGGCCGCCGGTGAGGATGGCGATGTCCTGCAGCATGGCCTTGCGGCGGTCGCCGAAGCCCGGGGCCTTGACGGAGACCGACTTGAAGGTGCCACGGATCTTGTTGACGACGAGCGTGGAGAGCGCCTCGCCGTCGACGTCCTCGGCGATGATCAGCAGCGGCTTGCCCGACTGCATGACCTTCTCCAGCAGCGGGAGCAGGTCCTTGACCGAGGAGACCTTGGAGTTGGCGATGAGGATGTAGGGGTCCTCGAGCACCGCCTCCATGCGCTCCGGGTCGGTCACGAAGTACGCCGAGATGTAGCCCTTGTCGAAGCGCATGCCCTCGGTGAGCTCGAGCTCGAGCCCGAAGGTGTTGCTCTCCTCGACGGTGATGACGCCTTCCTTGCCGACCTTGTCCATCGCCTCGGCGATCATCTCGCCGATCTGGGGGTCGGCCGCGGAGATGGACGCCGTCGCGGCGATCTGCTCCTTGGTCTCGACCTCCTTCGCCATGGCGAGGAGCTCGTTGGAGACGGCCTCGACGGCCTTCTCGATGCCCTTCTTCAGGGCCATCGGGTTGGCGCCGGCGGCCACGTTGCGCAGGCCCTCGCGGACGAGCGCCTGGGCGAGGACGGTCGCCGTCGTCGTGCCGTCACCGGCGACGTCGTCGGTCTTCTTGGCGACCTCCTTGACGAGCTCGGCCCCGATCTTCTCGTACGGGTCCTCGAGCTCGATCTCCTTGGCGATCGAGACGCCGTCGTTGGTGATCGTGGGGGCGCCCCACTTCTTCTCCAGGACGACGTTGCGGCCCTTGGGGCCGAGGGTGACCTTGACGGCGTCGGCGAGGGTGTTCATGCCCCGCTCGAGACCGCGCCGGGCCTCCTCGTCGAACGCGATGATCTTAGCCATCGGGTAGTGATCCCTCCGCGGACGGGTGGGTGGGCGGCCGGGCGATGCCCGCGACGGACGGGACGGCGGCCCGGGTTCCTGTCCCCCGGACCACCGGCCCTCACCGGACCGGCCAGAAGCTCTGTCACTCTCGGACCGAGAGTGCTAGGAACATGGTTAGCACTCGGCAGGGTCGAGTGCAAACCCCGGGGCGGGGTCGTCGGGGGGTTCGGGCAGGATCGGCACGTGCGCGCCGTCCTCGTCCTCGACCCCCGGACCGGGGACGGCGACCTCGCGCTGCTCGCCGACGACGGCACCCCGACCGGACCGCCCGAGCACCTGCCCGCCGGCGCCGTCGCCGCCCGGGTCGCCGCGGTCGAGCGCGACCGGCCCCGGTGGGTGTGGCCGGCGACCTCGGCCGCCTACCCCGTCCTGCTGCGCGCCGGCGTCGTCGTCGAGCGCTGCCACGACCTCGACCTCACCGACGCCCTCCTCGAGGGGCACGCCGGCCGGTGGCGGCCGGTGCACGTCGCGGACGACGGCGCAGCCCGCGCCGACACGCTCTTCGGGGACGACGACGTCGCCGGCCGCCCGCCGCCGCCCGACCTCGCCGCCGCGCTCGCCGCGCACGCCCACCAGCTCACCGCCGTCGCCGCCGCCCGCGCGGTCTCCCCCGGGTTCGGGCTGCTCGTCGCCGCCGAGTCCGCCGCCGCGCTCGCCGCCGCGGAGATGGGCCGCGCCGGGCTGCCGTGGGACGCCGGCCGGCACGACGCGCTGCTCGAGGCGGAGCTCGGCCCGCGGCCCGCGCACGGCGGGCGGCCCGCGGTGCTGCTCGACCTCGCCCGGCAGGTCGCCGACCTCCTCGACGCGCCGGGCCTGGCCGTCGACTCCCAGCCGGACCTCCTGCGGGCGCTGCGCCGGGCGGGCCTGCCCGTCCGCTCGACGCGCAAGTGGGAGCTCGAGCACCTCGACCACCCGGTCGTCGCGCCGCTGCGCCGGTACAAGGAGCTGGCCCGGCTGCACGCGGCGAACGGCTGGGCGTGGCGCGAGGAGTGGGTGCGCGACGGCCGCTTCCGCCCCGAGTACGTGCCCGGCGGCGTCGTCTCCGGCCGCTGGGCCTCCCGCGGCGGGGGTGCCCTGCAGATCCCGCGGGCCCTGCGCGGCGCCGTCGTCGCCGACCACGGGCACCGCCTCGTCGTCGCCGACGCCGGCCAGCTCGAGCCGCGCGTGCTCGCCGCGCTGTCGCACGACGCCGGGATGCTCGCCGCCTGCGCCGACCCGTCCGGCGACCTCTACACCGCCCTCGCCCGGCAGGCGTACGGGCTGCGCGAGGTCACCCCGGAGCAGCGCGCGGAGATGAAGGTCGCCCTCCTCGCCGCGATGTACGGCGGGGGCGCCGGCCAGGCGGGCCTGGCCGCGCTGCGCCGCCGGTTCCCCACGGCCCTGGCCTGGCTCGAGGACGCCGCGCGGCGCGGCGAGGACGGCGGCCTCGTCCGGTCGGTGCTCGGCCGCACGTGCCCGCCGCCGCGGCCCGGCTGGCTCGACGGCCTCACGGAGGAGGCGCTCGCGGGACGGGCGCGGGCCCGGGGACGCTTCACGCGCAACTTCGTCGTCCAGGCCAGCGCCGCGGACTGGGCCAACGTGCTCGTCGCGTCGCTGCGCCTGCTCCTGCCGCCGGGGGCCGACCTCGTGCTGTTCCAGCACGACGAGGTCGTCGTCCACGCCCCGCAGGAGGTCGCGGACGACGTCGCCGCCGCCGTGCGCGCGGCCGGCGAGCAGGCCGGCCGCCTCGTGCTGCCCGAGCCGGTGCCCGTGCCGCTCAGCCTCGTGGTCGCCCGGGCCTACGACGAGAAGGGCTGAGACGACGGCGGGGCCGCCCCTGCCGGAGCGGCCCCGCCGGTGACGTCGTGACGACGTGGGGGTCAGACGATGCGGACCGACTCGGCCTGCGGGCCCTTCTGACCCTGTCCGACCTCGAACTCCACCCGCTGGCCCTCGTCGAGGGACTTGTAGCCGTCGGCCTGGATCGCCGACCAGTGGACGAAGACGTCGGCGCCACCGCCGTCGACGGTGATGAAGCCGTACCCCTTCTCGGCGTTGAACCACTTGACGGTGCCCTGAGCCATGACCTGCTCCTGTTGCTCATGTCTGAACTGCTCGATCGGGCAGCAGAGTAGCGGCAGACCCCCCGGGCGGGAACAGGCTCCGGACGGGCACTTCGATCTATCCTCGCGGCATGCACGCGGCCACCCGCTCCCCGCGGGACTGGGCGCCGGCGGCCGTCCGGGCGCGGCGGGCGGTCAACTGGCTCACCCTCGCCACCCCGGCCGGCCTGCTCCTCGCCCGCCGGCACGGGCTGCGCAGCGAGCCGGGCCCGGGCGGCGTCCGCGTCGTGCGCGGCTACCCGGCCGCCTTCCCCGCACCGCGCAACGCCGCGGTGACCGTCGGGGACGTCGTCCTGCT
>JBQGCR010000072.1:0-1756 GCA_052038585.1 Kineosporiaceae bacterium | reverse complement strand
CGCAGTTCACCGCGGTGAACTAGCGGCCCACCGGCACGCCGGACGTTGGCGGCACGGTCCGGGTCGCGAGCGCCAACCTGCTCAACTTCTTCAACACCTTCTCCGGCTGCACCTTCGGGGTCGGCGGCGCCACCGCGGACTGCCGCGGCGCGAACAACCAGGCCGAGTACGAGCGGCAGCTCGCCAAGGAGGTCGCCGCGCTGCGCTCGCTCGACGCGGACGTCATCGGCGTCATGGAGATCGAGAACGACGGCTACGGCCCCGGCAGCGCGATCCAGGCGCTCGTCGACGCGCTGAACGCGGCCGACGGTGCCGGCGCATGGGCGTTCGTCGACCCCGACGCCGCGACCGGCACGGTCAACGCCGCCGGCACGGACGCGATCAAGGTCGCCCTGCTGTACCGCACGGCGGCGGTCACCGCGGTCCCGGGGCGCACGTTCGTCCTGCAGGACAGCACGTTCGAGCGGCACCCGGTCGCCCAGACGTTCGCGCGTCCCGACGGCTCGCTCGTCACCGTCACGACGAACCACTTCAAGTCCAAGGGCTCCTGCCCGGCGGCCGGCGACCCGGACGCCGACGCGGGCGACGGGCAGGGCTGCTGGAACGTCCGGCGGACCGCGCAGGCGAACGCGCTGGCGGCCTGGCTCGGCGGCGAGGTGACGAGCCGCGGCGGCACGAGCGACGTCCTCGTCATCGGCGACCTCAACTCCTACGCGAAGGAGGACCCGATCCAGGCGCTCGAGGCGGCGGGCTACGTCAACCTCGTCGAGCGCTTCGGCGGGCGCGACGCCTACTCCTACGCCTTCGACGGTCAGTGGGGCTACCTCGACCACGCGCTGGCGTCACCGTCGCTCGCGGCCCGGGCGACCGGCACCGCCGACGTGCACATCAACGCCGACGAGCCGGCGGTGCTCGACTACAACACCGAGTTCAAGACGCCCGGCCAGGTCGCCTCGCTCTACGCCCCGGACCGGTTCCGGACGAGCGACCACGACCCGGTCGTCGTCGGCCTCGACCTGCGGACCGCGGCGTCCGCGACGACCGTGACGTCGTCGTCCCCGTCCTCGCTCTACCGCGGCGCGGTGACGTGGACGGCCCGGGTGACCTCGGGCGGCGGGCCGGTCGACGGCGGCACCGTGCAGTTCCGGCTCGGCACCGTCGCCCTCGGCGCCCCGGTGCCCGTCGTCGACGGGGTCGCGACGAGCCCGGCGGTGTCCGACCTGCCGCCGGGGGCGACGACGGTGACCGCGGTGTACTCCGGCACGACCGGGGTCGGCGGCAGCGAGGCCTCGCTCGTCCAGGAGGTGCGCTTCCGCGTCGTCCGGGTCTCCCCCACTCCCGGCCAGGAGGTCAAGCGCGGCGCCGCCGTCCCGATCCGCTTCCGGCTCACCGACGCCGTCGGCGTCGTGCCGGACGAGGTGTCGGCCCGCTTCCTCGGCGAGTGCCGGGTGTCGGTCGCCGTCACCGGCGCCCAGTCGCTCGCGCCGACGTGCCAGCTCGCCTACGACCGCCGGACCGACCTGTGGTCGTACACGTGGACGACGGCGAAGAAGGGCGCGCGCGGCGGGGTCACGGTGACGACGACCGTCACGTACCCGGGGCTGCTCGTCCCGACGACGCTCGGGACGACGTTCCGCATCGTCTGACCCTTCGGAGCACCGACCTGACGGCGGGGTGGGGGGCCGCGCGGCCGGCGGGGGCGCCCCCCCCCCGCGCGCGCGGCGCGCCCGCTCTGGGGGGGCGGCGCGCGCGGGGG
>JBQGCR010000071.1:0-5853 GCA_052038585.1 Kineosporiaceae bacterium | reverse complement strand
CCCGGGTCGCTCCAGCAGCGCGTCCGGTCCGTCGATCACGTCATCGATCACCGGGGCTCATCCCGCCGTCCGCCCGTAGCCGCTGGAAGCGTGATCCACGGACATGAGACGGTGATCCACGGACCGCCGGCACCGTGGATGACGTGATCCACGGACACCCCGGGTCGCCCCGGCAGCCCGGACGGTCCGTCGATCACGTCATGGATCACCGGGACCTGCTGCGCGTGCGCCCCCGCCGCCTACAGCGCGGAGCACCGGCGCCGGGCATGATCCATGGCGCGGCGTGAGGGTCGATGGTCGCGGAACCATGATCGATGTCGCGAGACGCCGGTCGGTGTCATGATCGATGGCGCTAGCACGTCGCCATGGCGACACCTCCGCGCCATGGATCATGACATGGATCACCGGTCGGCGCGCGGACCAGCGGGCGCGCCGCACGTCACGGCCGGGTGAAGACGACCTTCCCGACGAGGTCGCCGCCGGCCATCTTCGCGAAGCCCTCGCGGGCGTCCTCGAGCGGCATGACGGAGTCGACCAGCGGGCGGACGCCGGTCTGCTCGCAGAACCGGATGAGCCGCTCGAGCTCGTCCCGGGTGCCCATCGTCGACCCGACGACCCGCAGCTGCAGGAAGAAGATCCGGTTGAGCTCGGCCGCCTTCGGGTTCGGCCCGGACGTCGCCCCGGAGATGACGACGGTGCCGCCCTGCCGCAGCGACTTCAGCGAGTGCGACCACGTCGCGGCGCCGACGGTCTCCATGACGGCGTCGACGCGCTCGGGCAGCCGGGCGCCGGACTCGAAGGCCTGCTCGGCACCGAGCTCGACGGCCCGCGAGCGCTTCGCGTCGTCCCGGCTCGTCGCCCACACCCGGAAGCCGGCCGCCGACCCGAGCGCGATGAGCGCGGTCGCGACGCCGCCGCCGGCCCCCTGGACGAGCACCGTCGAGCCCGGCGAGAGGTCGGCCTGGGTGAAGAGCATCCGGTAGGCGGTGAGCCACGCCGTCGGCAGGCAGGCCGCCTCCTCCCACGACATCCCGGCGGGCTTGGGCACGAGGTTGCGCCGCGGGACGACGACCTCGTCGGCGAGGGCGCCCTGGTGCTTCTCCGACAGCAGGGACCGCTTCGGGTCGAGCGTCTCGTCGCCGCGCCAGTCGGGGTCCCCGACGACGGCGTGGACGACGACCTCGTTGCCGTCCTCGTCCACCCCGGCGGCGTCGCAGCCGAGGGTCATCGGCAGCCGCTCGGCGGGCAGGCCGACGCCGCGCAGGCTCCACAGGTCGTGGTGGTTGAGGCTCGCGGCGCGCACCCGCACCCGCGCCCAGCCCTGCGGCGCCTCCGGCTCGGGCCGCTCCCCCACCTCGAGGGCGGACAGCGGGTCGTCGGGCGAGAACGCGGAGACGTAGGCGGCGAGCATGGGCCGACCCTACCGACGGGCCACGCCGTCGGCGCGGGCGGCGGCCATGACGGCGGCGGCGACGGCGGGGGCGACGCGCTCGTCGAAGACGCTCGGGACGACCTCCTCGGCCGTCGGGGACGCGACGCACTCCGCGATCGCCACGGCCGCGGCGACCTTCATGCCCTCGGTGACCCGTCGCGCCTTGCAGTCCAGCGCGCCGCGGAAGATGCCCGGGAAGGCGAGGACGTTGTTGATCTGGTTCGGGAAGTCGCTGCGGCCGGTGCCGACGACGGCGGCGTGCCGGCGCGCCACGTCGGGGTGCACCTCGGGGTCGGGGTTGGCCAGGGCGAAGACGACGGCGTCGTCCGCCATCGTCGCGACGACGTCCTCGGGCACCGTCCCCCCGGAGACGCCGACGAAGACGTCGGCCCCGCGCAGGGCGACGTCGAGGCCGCCGGACAGGCCCCGCGGGTTCGTCAGCGCCGCGAGCCGCCGCTTGTGCTCGGCGAGGTCGGCCCGGCCCGGCTCGACGATGCCCCGGCTGTCGCAGACGACGACCTCGCCGACGCCCATCCGCCGCAGGATGGCGGCGATGGCGACGCCGGCGGCACCGGCCCCGCTGACGACGACGCGCAGGTCCTCGAGCTCCTTGCCGACGACGAGGCAGGCGTTGGTCAGCGCGGCGGCGACGACGACGGCGGTGCCGTGCTGGTCGTCGTGGAACACCGGCAGGTCGAGCCGCTCCTGGAGGCGGCGCTCGACCTCGAAGCAGCGCGGGGCGGAGATGTCCTCGAGGTTGACCCCGCCGAAGGTCGGCGCCATGAGCGCGACGGTCTCGACGATCGTGTCGACGTCGGTCGTCGCGAGGCAGACCGGGACGGCGTCGACGCCCGCGAAGTGCTTGAACAGCAACGCCTTCCCCTCCATGACCGGCATCGCCGCCGCCGGGCCGATGTCGCCCAGGCCGAGCACGGCGGTGCCGTCGGAGACGACGGCGACGGTGTTGCCGCGGCCGGTGTAGACGTCGAGGAGCGAGGCGTCGGCGGCGATGGCCCGCGACACCTCGGCGACGCCGGGGGTGTAGGCGAGGGCGAGGTCGGCCCGGTCGCGCAGCGGGGTGCGCGGGACGACCTCGAGCTTGCCGCCGAGGTGCAGCGCGAAGACCGGGTCGGTCGGGTCGGGCAGGGACGGCGACGGCATCGGGAGAGCTTCGGCGGACACGGTGACCCCTAGCGACGAGTGACGGGCCCCGGCCGGCGGGACGCCGGCGGCAGGGCGGTGCGGAGGAGGAGGTGCCGGCCGGTGGGCTCGGCGGGTGCGCGGCAGGGTCGCTCGCGCGGATCGGTCCGGGGGTCACCCGTGGCGTTCATGGTGCCACACCGCGGCGGCCCGCGGCAGGACGTGCGTGAGGCGCGCGTCACGGCGCCTCCTACGATGCGTGCCATGGCGTGGGAGGTCGCGGTGGTCCGCGGCCGGTCGATGGAGCCGACGCTGCGCGACGGCGACCGCCTCCTCGTCCGGTCCGGGCAGCGCGGCGCACGGCCCGGACGGCTCGTCGTCGTCGCCCTGCCGGACGGTCGCCCGGTCGCCGTCAAGCGGCTCGTCCGGCGCGAGCCCGAGGGCGGGTGGTGGGTCGAGCGGGACAACCCCCGCGAGGGCGTGGACTCCTGGCAGGTCGGCGCCCTGCCCGAGGCCGCCGTGCTCGGCGTCGTCGTCGCCCGGCTGTGGCCGCGCCCCGGGCGCCTGCCCCGGGACCCGCACGATGCGGCGGGAGCACGCCGCGGGTAGCGTGACGCGCGACCACCCACCGACCACGAACGGAGCACGACATGCGTTTGCGTCTCCCCGGGGCCCTGCGGGCGCGCGAGGTCAGCGCCCACTGCGACCTGCCCTGCGGCGTGTACGACCCGGCCCAGGCGAAGATCGAGGCCGAGTCCGTCAAGGCCTGCATGCAGAAGTACGCCGCCTCCGACGACGCGGACTTCAAGAACCGCGCCGTGACGATCAAGGAGGAGCGCTCCGACCTCGTCAAGCACCACCTCTGGGTGCTGTGGACGGACTACTTCAAGCCCCCGCACTTCGAGAAGTACCCGCAGCTGCACCAGCTGTTCAACGAGGCGACCAAGCTCGCGGGCGCCGGCGGCACGAAGGGCAGCAACGACGTCGCCGTGGCCGACCAGCTCCTCGGCAAGATCGACGAGATCGCGGCGATCTTCTGGGAGACCAAGAAGGCCGCCTGAGCACGACACCCGTCCCGGCAGCCGGTCCCGGCGCCCCCCTCCCGGGGGGGCCCGGGGCCGGCTGTCGGCGTCTGCGGCTACCCTCGCCGCTCATGACGCACACCGACGACGCGACGACGACGTCCGCGGCGACGCCGGGCCCGACGATCAGCGGCCACGGCGGCACCCAGACCGTCGAGGTGGCCCGCGCGCACGGCGTCACGACGATGTTCACGCTCAGCGGGGCGCACGTCTTCCCGCTCTACGACGGCGCCGTCCACGCCGACCCGCCGATGCGCCTGCTCGACGTGCGGCACGAGCAGACCGCCGTCTTCGCCGCCGAGGCGACCGCGAAGCTCACCCGGACGCCGGGCCTCGCCGTCCTCACGGCCGGCCCGGGCGTGACGAACGGCGTGAGCGCGGTGACGACGGCCCACTTCAACGGCTCGCCGCTGCTCGTCCTCGGCGGCCGGGCGCCGGCCTTCCGGTGGGGCACCGGCAGCCTCCAGGAGCTCGACCACCCGCCGCTGCTCGCGCCCGTGACCAAGCGCGCCGCGACGGTCGCCGGTCCCGAGCACGTCGCGGCCGACGTCGACGCCGCCTTCCGGCTGGCGAACGCGCCGCACCGCGGGCCGGTGTTCCTCGACATCGCCATGGACCACGTCTTCGGCACCGCCGAGGTCGAGCGGCCCGCCGCCCCGGTCCGCGAGCGCGCCGAGCCGGACCCCGACGCGCTCGACCGCGCCGCCGCCGTCCTCGCCCGGGCGCAGCGGCCGCTGCTCGTGCTCGGCTCGGACGTCTGGGCCGACGGCGCGGAGGAGGCGGCCCGCGCGCTCGCCGCCGACAGCGGGCTGCCCGTCGTGACGAACGGGATGGGCCGCGGCGACCTCGCGCCGTCGGACCCGGGGCTGGTCACCCGCGCCAGCTCGACGGCCTTCTGCCGGGCCGACGTCGTCGTCGTCGTCGGCACGCCGCTGGACTTCCGGCTCGGCTACGGACAATTCGGCGGCAAGGACGGCGCGCCGGCCGCCGCCGTCGTCCACGTGAGCGACTCCCCCGCCGGCCTCGCGACGCACGTCGAGCTCGCCGCGGCCGTCGCCGGCGACCTCGGCCTGGCCCTCGACGGGCTGCGGGAACGCCTGTCCCGCAGCGGGACCCGGCCCGACGCCCGGGCCTGGGCCGAGCAGCTGCGGGCCGGGCACGAGGCGGCGCTCGCGGCCGACGAGCCGCTGCTCACCGCGGGCGGCGACCTCGTGCACCCGGTGCGCGTCTACGGCGAGCTCACCCGGCGGCTCGAGCCGGACGCCGTCGTCGTCGGCGACGGCGGCGACTTCGTCTCCTTCGCCGGCAAGTACGTCGAGCCGGGCGCCCCCGGCTGCTGGCTCGACCCGGGACCCTACGGGTGCCTGGGCACCGGCATGGGCTACACGCTCGCCGCGCGCCTCGCCCGGCCCGACGCCCAGGTGGTCACACTGCTCGGCGACGGCGCGGCGGGCATGTCCCTCATGGACGTCGACACGCTCGTCCGGCACCGGCTCCCGGCCGTGCTCGTCGTCGGCAACAACGGCATGTGGGGCCTGGAGAAGTGGCCGATGCAGATGCTCTACGGCTACGACGTCGCCGCCGAGCTCACCCCGCAGACCCGCTACGACGAGGTCGTGCGCGCCCTGGGCGGCGGCGGCGAGCTCGTCACGAGCCCGGACGAGGTCGGACCCGCCCTCGACCGGGCGTTCGAGCAGTCCCGCGCGACGTCGCTGCCCTACTGCGTCAACGTCGTCACCGACCCCGCCGTCGCCTACCCCCGGAACACGACGGGCATCTGATGCTCGTCCGCCCCGCCCACGCGGCCGAGCTCGCGGAGGCCGGCGCCGTCGTCCTGCGCGCGTACGCCGCCGACGGCCACCTCGAGGCGGCCGACGCGGCGCACGCGACCGGCTACGCCGCGGTCGTCGCCGACGCCGCGGCCCGCGCCCAGGACGCCGAGGTGCTCGTCGCGGTGGACGACGCCGGCGACGGCGGTGCGACGGTCCTCGGCTGCGTCACCTTCGCCCTGCCCGGCTCGCCGTGGGCGGAGCTGTCCCGGGGCGAGGAGGAGGCGGAGTTCCGGATGCTCGGCGTCGACCCGGCGGCCCGCGGCCGCGGCGTCGGCGAGGCGCTCGTCGCCGCCTGCGTCGAGCGCACCCGCGCGCTCGGCCGGCGACGCCTCGTCATCTGCTCGATGGACACGATGACGACGGCGCA
>JBQGCR010000070.1:0-2273 GCA_052038585.1 Kineosporiaceae bacterium | reverse complement strand
TCGCCGTCGCCTACGAGGGCGGCATCCTCGTCCTCGACGGCGAGACGATGGAGGTCGTCTCCGACATGGACTCCGAGGAGTTCACCCGCCTCAACCCGGCCGGGGACGGCCGGCACGTCATGGTGACCGTCGCCGACGGCTTCCAGCTGCTCGACACCGGGGCCGGCACGTCCGGCGGGGCGGAGCTCACGGACACGGTCTTCGCGGCCGACGCGCCGGGGCACGTCGTGAGCCACGCCGGCAGGACGGTGCTCTACGCCGACGGCACGAGCGACACGACCGTCCTGCCGACGGACTCCCTCGCGGAGGGCCCGGACTCCCCTGCCGCGCAGACGATCCCGGGCACGCAGGCGCACCACGGCGTCTCACTGGTCCTCGAGGACGGCACCTTCCTCACGACGGTCGGCAACGCCGACGGCCGCACCGGCGCGGTCGCCAAGGACCCGTCGGGGAAGACCCTCGCCGAGAACGCCGAGTGCCCCGGCATCCACGGTGAGGGCACCGCGGCGGACGAGGTCGTCGTCTTCGGCTGCGAGGACGGCGCGCTGCTCTACGCCGACGGCGCCTTCACCAAGCTCCAGGCGCCCGACCAGCCCTACGGCAGGATGGGCAACGCGTACGTCAGCGAGACGAGCCCGCTCGTCGTCGGGGACTACAAGACCGACCCGGACGCCGAGGGGTACCTGCTCGGGGCCGTCACGGTCATCGACACCGCGGCCCGCACGCTCGACGTCGTCCCGCTGCCCGAGGGCGCGCAGTACACCTTCCGCGGCGTCGCCCGCGACGAGGCGGGCCTGGCGTACGTCGTCGCCGGCGACGGCGCGCTCCACGTGCTCGACCCGCAGACCCGCCGGTTCACCGGCTCCTGGCCGGTCGTCGAGGCGTGGGAGGGCCCGGCCGAGTGGCAGGACCCGCACCCCGCGCTCAAGGTGCACGACGGCGTCGCGTACGTGACCGAGCCCGCCGCCCGCGAGGTCCACGCCGTGGACCACACGACGGGCGAGGTGCTGCGGACGGCGTCGCTCGAGGTCGTCCCGAACGAGATCGCCGTCGCCGGCAGCTGACCCGCCGACGTCCCCCGTCCGAAGGCCTTCCCGCGTGCGCGGGAAGGCCTTCGGCGTGCCGTGGGCCGCACCGGGCGGGGCGGCCGGCCGCGACGGGGCCGTCAGTGCTCGTCGTAGTGACCGTCGTGAGCGGCGTGGCGGTGATCGCCGTGGACGTAGTCGACGTGGTCGTCGTGCTCGACGGTGGCGTGGCCGCACCCGTCGCCGTGGGCGTGGTCGTGCGCCTCGGCCTCGACGTGCGCACCCGTCTCGTGCTCGTCGACGTGGCCGTCGTGGACGTGGTGGGCGTGCCCGTCGTGCAGGTAGTCGACGTGGTCGTCGTGCTGGACGGTGGCGTGGCCGCAGCCCTCGCCGTGGGCGTGGTCGTGCGCCTCGTGCGTCGTGTGGGTGCTCATGGGACGTGCTCCTCCGTCGGGTCCGGGTCGGCCTGCGCCGGGTGGCGGGCCTCGGTGATGTGCTCGATCGCGTCGGCCACGATGTGGGCGACGTGGTGGTCCGCCACCTCGTAGGCGGTCTCCCGGCCCCGACGCGTCCCGCGCACCAGGTGCACCTGGCGCAGCACCTTGAGGTGCTGGGACACGAGCGGCTGGGACAGGTCGAGCTCGGCGACGAGCTCGTGCACGCACGCCGGCGCGTCCGACAGCCGGCGCAGGATGCGCAGGCGGGCGGGCGTCGACAGGGCCCGGAAGACCTCCGCGGCGGACTGCCAGGCGTTCGCGTCGGGACCGGCTGCCTCGTGCACGGCGTGACATTAACACATGCGCATGCGTTGATGGATGGTCGCTGTGCGAGCGTGCACGAGGACGTCCCGGGCGGCCGAGCCCGTGGACGCGAGCGGAAGGACGACGAGATGACCGTGCAGGTCGGGGTCATCGGGACCGGCGCCATCGGTACCGACCACGTGACCAGGCTGACCACCCGCGTCGCCGGGGCCGCCGTGACGGCCGTCTTCGACGTCGTCACCGAGCGGGCCCGGGCGGTCGCGGCCGCGGCCGGCGCGACCGCCCACCCGACGTGGCAGGCGCTGGTCGACGACCCCCGCGTCCACGCCGTCGTCGTCGCGTCGCCCGGCGACCTCCATCCCGAGCAGGTCCTCGCCTGCCTCGACGCGGGCAAGCCCGTGCTCTGCGAGAAGCCGCTCGCGACGACGCCCGCCGGTGCGGCGCTCGTCGTCGACGCCGAGGCGCGCCTCGGCCGGCGCCTGGTCCG
>JBQGCR010000069.1:0-3403 GCA_052038585.1 Kineosporiaceae bacterium | reverse complement strand
CGCCACGACGAGCACCACGGGCTCCACGGAGATCCCCGACGAGACGGCCGGACCCTACCCCGGCGACGGGTCCAACGGTCCCGACGTGCTCGAGCGGTCCGGCGTCGTCCGCAGCGACATCCGGCAGAGCCTCGACGGCGGGGCCACGGCCGAGGGCGTCCCGATGACGCTCGAGCTGACGGTCCGGGACCTCGCGAACGGCGGCGCCGCCTTCGCCGGCGTCGCCGTCTACGTCTGGCACTGCGACCGCGAGGGCCGGTACTCCATGTACTCCGACGGCGTCACCGAGGAGACGTACCTGCGCGGCGTCCAGGTCGCGGACGACGACGGCGTCGTCCGCTTCACGAGCGTCTTCCCGGCCTGCTACTCCGGCCGCTGGCCGCACGTGCACTTCGAGGTCTACCCCGACCAGGCGTCGATCACCGACTCCACCGCCGCGATCGCCACCTCCCAGGTCGCGCTGCCCCAGGAGGTCTGCGAGGACGTCTACGCGACGGCCGGCTACGAGGCCTCGGTGGACAACCTCGCGCAGCTGTCGCTCGCGACGGACAACGTCTTCGGCGACGACTCCGGCGCCTCCCAGCTCGCGACGGTCACCGGGTCGACCGGCGACGGGTACAAGGTCGCCCTCACCGTCGGCGTCGACACGGGCACGACTCCTGCCGCCGGTGGTGGTCCCTCAGGCGGCGGCCCGCAGCGCCCGTAGCGCGCGGCGGCGGGCGAGCATCGCCCGGGTCCCCGTGACCTCCTCGACCCGGCGGTCACCGTCGAGGTCGGTGACGACGAGGAGCGCGAGGGCGCCGAGCAGGTCGTCCGGGGTGTCCGGCCAGAGGTCGGTGCCCGGGATGTCGGGGTCCTTGGTGCGCCACCGGAGCCGCCAGGGGAGCAGCTGGACGCGGACGCCCCGTACGCCGTCGGTCATGGAGTCGACGTCGGCAGGTGACGCCGGGAGGTGGAGCCAAGGGGACTCGAACCCCTAACCCCCTGCTTGCAAAGCAGGTGCGCTACCAATTGCGCCATGGCCCCGCGTGGTGATGCGTGGTGGTGCGGGTCGTGCTCAGTCGACCGGGTCGGTCACCTCGGCCCAGAGGGCCTGCTCGGCGCGGTCGGACTCCACCTTGCGCCAGACGGCGAACGCCGCGACGGCGGCACCGGCCGTGACGAGCAACCTCTTCATCGTGCGTCTCCTCGCGTGCCGGGGCCGGGTGGTCGTCACCGAGCATACCCGCGCGGTGCCCGACGGCCTCCGCGCGGCTCAAGTCCCGCGGCGGCGACGACGACAGTCCTCTGGTGACCCACGACACGCCCGCGTCCCTGTCGCGCCGCCGGATGCTCGGCCTCCTCGCCGGCGGCTCGGCCGCCGCCGTCACGCTCTCCGCGTGCGGCGGGGACGCCGACGCCGCCGCACCGGGCCTCGAGGAGCGGGACGACGAGGTCGCCCTGAGCCCGGCCCAGGCCTACGCCCGCCTCGTCGAGGGCAACAAGCGCTTCGCCACGGGCGCCGTCGCCCGTCCGGACGCGAGCACGCACCGCCGCGCCGTCCTCGGGCGCGGACAGCACCCGTTCGCCGCGATCGTGTCGTGCGCCGACTCCCGCGTCCCCCCGGAGCTCGTCTTCGACCAGGGCCTCGGCGACCTCTTCGTCATGCGGACCGCGGGCCAGGTGCTCGACGACGCCGTCCTCGGCACGCTCGAGTACGGCGTCGAGCACCTCCACACCCCGCTCGTCGTCGTCCTCGGACACAGCGCCTGCGGCGCGGTCAAGGCGACGGTCGAGGCGGTGGAGAAGAAGTCCGGCGCGTCCGGCACCCACATCGACGCCCTCGTCGCGGCGGTCAAGCCCTCGGTGCTCGCCGAGCAGAAGCACGGCAAGGCCGGCCAGTCCCTCGTGGACGCCTCGATCGAGGCGAACGTCGCCCGGGTCATGGCGCAGCTGTCCGGTGCACCGCTGGTCAAGGAGGCGATCGCGAAGGGGCACGTCGCGGTCGCCGGAGGCGTGTACCAGCTGTCGTCCGGGAAGGTCGAGTGGATCGGCGAGCCGCCGGCCGGCGGCGGTGAGACCGAGGGCACGTCCGGGGAGGGACACTCGGCCCCGGACCACTGAGCCCGGCTCGTTAGCGTGGTCGTGTGACCGACCGCGACGACACCGAACGTCTCTCCCCGCGCCAGGCCCTCGTCCGCCTCGTCGAGGGCAACGCCCGCTTCGTCGAGGGTGCGGCCGAGCACCCGGACCAGACGACGGACCGCCGGCGCGTCCTCACCGGCGCGCAGCACCCCTTCGCCACGGTCTTCTCCTGCGCCGACTCCCGCGTGCCGCCGGAGCTCCTCTTCGACCAGGGCCTCGGCGACCTCTTCGTCGTCCGTAGCGCCGGCCAGGTGCTCGACCACGCGATCCTCGGCACGCTCGAGTTCGGCGTCGGAGAGCTCGGCACCCCGCTCGTCCTCGTCGTCGGGCACACCGCGTGCGGCGCCGTCCGCGCGACCGTCGACGCGGTCCGCACCCACGCCCCGGCGTCCGGCACCGACGTCGACACCCTCGTCGAGGCCCTCGTCCCGGCCGTCGAGGAGGCCGAGCACGACGGGGGCGACGACGTCGTCGGCACCGCGGTGAGGGTTCACGTGGAACGCGTCGTCGGCACGCTGCGCGACGCGCCGGTGATCTCCACCGCGCTCGCCGAGGGGACCGTCGCCGTCGTCGGCGCCGTCTACGACCTCGACACCGGCCGGGTCGACGTCCTCGCGGCCTGACACGACGGCGGCCCCGGCGGTCCGAGGACCGGCCGGGGCCGAACGTGCTGGTGGGCCTAACAGGACTTGAACCTGTGGCCTCTTCCTTATCAGGGAAGCGCTCTAACCGACTGAGCTATAGGCCCGTGCGCGACTGCGCCTCCCGAGGTTACCGCAGCAGGGGCGCGGTCCCCAAAACGAGGCGGGGTCAGTCGTCCGAGAGGGTGAGGTGCAGTCCGCCGACGAGGCCGGACGCCAGGTTGTAGAGGAAGGCGCCGAGCGTCGACAGGGCGGTGAGGAGCACGACGTTGGCCACGGCGATGACGGTCGCGAGCGACACGACGCGGTTGCGGCCGATGTAGTCGTACAGGTCGAACGACTGCGCCGTGGTGTTGCCGAGGATGTCCCGGACGAGCCCGTTGATGTCGGTGAAGACGCCCATGCCGTTGAGGACCTGCCAGACGACGAACGTCGCGACGACCGTCGCGACGCCGAGGCCGACGGAGAGCAGGAACGACAGCTTGAGCACCGACCACGGGTCGAGCCGGGCGACGTTGAGCCGCACCTTGCGCGGCGCCCCGGGGCGGGCCGCCGACGCCTGGGCCTTGGCCGTGGGCTGCGGCCGGGCCGGCGCCGCCTCCGGGCGGGCCGCCGGCTGCGCCGCGGGCCGGGTCGCG
>JBQGCR010000068.1:0-7776 GCA_052038585.1 Kineosporiaceae bacterium | reverse complement strand
CCTGCAGGGCCGGGCACTGCACGGCCGGGCCCTCCCAGGTGCGCGGCGCGGGCGGACGCGCGCGGTCGTAGGCCGCCGGCCCGACGACGAGGCGTCGCTCGGCGAGCCCGTCGGGCTCGACGACGAGCAGGGAGACCTGGCCCTGCTGGAGCGCCGCCACGACGTCGTCGAGGCCGAAGGCCGCCGGCTGAGGCGACACCGCGCTGTCCGTGCCCCGCTTGCCCTGCGCCGCGCGGAGCCGGTCGAGGGTGTCCTCCTCGTCGAGCGCGGCGCGCTCGGCGACGGCGAGCAGGACGGCGTCCTCGACGCCCGAGCCGTCGGCGCCGGCCGCCCGGACGTCGGAGACGACCTCGACGACGTCGAGGCGCTCGGGCAGGTCGCCGCGCACGTAGGTGACCATCCGCTGCTCCCCCGCGACGACGACGAGCTCGGTGCCCGTGCCGTCGGCCAGCGCCGTGACCTCCTCGGCGACGTCGCGGGCGTTGGAGCGCCAGACGTCCTCCGCGGTGTTCTGGAACCGGCGGTGCGCCCAGCCACCGCCCTGGACCTTGCGTGCGTAGAGGGTGTCGCCGGTGACCGTCCGCTCCTGCGACGGCGCGGACAGGACCGCCTCGTGGGCCTCGAGGTCGGCCCCCGTGCGGTCGACCCGGGCGAGGACGAACGTGCGCTCGCGCCAGGCGCCGGCGAGCAGGGGCTCGACGTCGGGGAAGGGGCCGACCCGGCCCCAGCCGATGCCGTCGGCCGCCGCCTGCGGCAGCACCTCCTCGACGAGCACCTGCCCGTCCCGGGCGGCGGCGAAGCGGCTCGCGGGCCCGCCCCGGCCGCTCGGCGCGGCGGCGACGGCGGCGAGGGCCTCGACGTCGGCCTCCGGCGCGCCGGCCTCGCGCAACCGGGCCTCGACCTCCTTCCAGCGCAGCGCCACCTCGCGGTCGGCGTTCTCCTCCGCCGCGGTCACGTCGAGGTACACCGTCGTCACGGGGCTGCCGAGGTCGAACGCGGTCTGCAGGTCGTCGAGTCTCATGGGGCCGACGTACCCGGCGCCCCGGCGGGCATGCCGCCCTCAGCGCCCGACGAGCAGGTCCGCCCGGGCGGTCAGGCCCGAGCCGTCCCCGGCGTCCCAGCCGTGCAGCCGCTGCGCCTGCGGCGCGGGCATCTGCCAGTCGACCTCGCTCGTCACGGGCCAGACGTCGCGCAGCCACGCCAGGGCGTCGACCGGGTCGGCGCCGGGGGCCAGCACGACGACGAGCCGGGTCCCCGTGCGGCCGGACGACTCGTCGCGGACGTCGCGCACGAGCGGGTGCCGGTCGGGCAGGTCGAGCGCGTCCGGACCGCCGGGGAGGTCGTCCCCCACCGGTCGTCCGGCCGGGCGCGGGGGTCGCGTCTCCTGCGACACCCGGGCGGCGACCATCTGCACGACCCGGTCGGGGCTGACGCCGAGGGGCACCTCGGTGACCACGAGGCACGGCCGGCCGGCGACGACCTCGCGGACGACCCGGCAGCAGAGCCGGACCCGCGCCCGGCGCCCGGCGAGCAGGCCCTCGACGTCCCCCTCGACGAGCCCCCCGGTGGGCAGGACCGGTGGGCCGGCGTCCGCCGTCCCGGTCCGGAGCGCCTCGACCACGGCGTGCGGCGCGAACGGCGGCACGGTCCCGTCGCGGTAGGCCGACCCCTCGACGAGCCCGAACGGCACGGGTCCGACGTCGCCGCGCTCGGCGGCGAGGGCGAGCCGCCCGAAGGCGCTGGGTCGCACCTCGACGTACCTCGGCTCCGCCGGAGGGTCGTCCCCCGCGGTGCCGATGTTGCCCTGGACGTCGACGAGCGGCAGGTGCACCCGCCAGGGCGCCGCGAGGTCGCCGAGGACGGGGTAGGCGTAGCGGCTGCCGATGCCCGAGCGTGCCTCGAGGTCGGCGAGGACCGCTCCGGCGGCGGCCCAGCCGTGCCGCGCCGCCCGGCCGTCCGCCCCGCGCTCGAGGGCCTCGAGGACCGCGACCTCGAGCGGTCCGAGCCCCGTCGCGCCGCTCACGGCCGGACGAAGACGTCGAGCGGCCCGTAGGAGGTGAGCACCCGGACGTCGCGCAGCCGCACGGCCCGGCCGGCGTCGAGGTGCGCGCCGATGCGGGCGAGGGCGTCCGGGAGGGCGCCGACGTCCTGCGGCGGCAGGGTGATGTCGAGGTCGCGGGGCCCGGGCTCACCACGACGGTGCCTGGCGCACGAGCCGACGACGTCGAACCGCGCGCCGGCGTCCCTCAGCAGCCGCGCGAGCCGCAGCGGCCGGGCCTCAGGCGGCACCCGGGAAGCCCTCAGGCAGCGCCGACGAGGTCGCCCGCGAGGTCGTCCGGCACGATGTCGGGCACGACGACCGGGCCCTCGGCGATGGCGACGCGCTGGCTCACCTCGCGCAGGACCGACGACAGCGGCATCTCCAGCGCGCCGCAGATCGAGGCGAGCAGCTCGGAGGACGCCTCCTTCTGCCCCCGCTCGATCTCGCTGAGGTAGCCGAGGGAGACGCGGGCGAGGGTCGAGACCTCGCGGAGCGTGCGGCCCTGCTGGAGCCGCGTGTCGCGCAGGACGTCACCGATCTCCTGGCGCAGGAGCACCATCCGGGGACCTCCCTTCCGGCTCGACGGCCCGGCCTTCGCCGCGTTCGGCTGGTTCTCGGCAGCGACGCCCGGGACCTGAAGTCCCGGTGCCGGGATCCTCACGCGCAGGGCGTCCGCCGTGTCTCGTGTGCTGACAGTACCCCGCACGACCCGCGGATGCGCACTGTGTCGAAGAGCGGTCACACCCTCGTAACTTGCGCGCGGGCACCGGTGTTCCGGCCGCCCCGTCCGCCGTGAGCGGACGGGACCGCCCTCAGGTCGGGCAGCCGCAGGCCCGCGCGAGGAGCCCGAGCGCCTCGCGGACGGCCCCCTCGCGGATCTCCTCGCGGGACCCCGGGACGACGAGCGGCAGCACCTCGTCGCAGCCGGGCCCGTGGACGGCGACGAAGACCGTGCCCGGCGGCATCCCGTCCTGGTCGGCCGGCCCGGCCACCCCGGTGGTCGACAGCCCCCACGTCGCGCCGAGCCGCCGGGCCACGCCGTCGGCCATCGCCCGCGCCACCTGCGGGTCGACGGCGCCCTGGTGGTGGAGCAGGTCGGCGTCGACGCCGAGGAGCGTGTGCTTGAGCTCGGTCGCGTAGGCGACGACCCCGCCGCGCAGGACGCTCGAGGCGCCCGGCACGTCGACGAGCCGGGCCGCGACGAGCCCGCCGGTGAGCGACTCGGCGACGGCGACGGTCTCGCCGCGCTGGGCGAGGTGGGCGACCAGCCCGGCCGCGACGGGCCACGGCCGGCTCAGGGCCTCGCTCACGGGGTGCCGCCGGCGGCCTGCCCGCGGCGGGCGGCGCGCTTGGCGGCGGTGCGGGCGCTGCCCTCGCGCAGCCGGTAGGCCTTGGCGACGTAGTCGAGCCCGGTGACGACCGTGGCCGCGACGGCGACGAGCATGACGGCGGTCGCGCCGGTGCGCCACGCGCCGTCGAGCGGCAGCACGAGGAGGAAGAGGGCGAGGGTCTGCAGCACGGTCTTGGCCTTACCCCCGCGACCGGCGGGTATGACCCCGTGCCGGATGACGACGAAGCGCAGGAGCGTCACGGCGACCTCGCGGACGAGGACGACGACGGTGACCCACCACGCGAGCTCGGACAGCAGCGACAGCCCGACGAGCGCGGTGCCGACGAGGGCCTTGTCCGCGATGGGGTCGGCGATCTTCCCGAAGTCGGTGACCAGGCCCCAGCGCCGGGCGAGCTCGCCGTCGAGCCGGTCGGTGAGCACCGCGAGGGCGAAGACGAGGCCCGCGGCCAGCCGCCAGCCGTCGGACGTGCCGCCCTCGGCGAGCAGCAGCGCGGCGAAGACGGGGACGAGCGCGATCCGGGTGACCGTCAGGTAGTTGGCGACGTTCCACGCCGAGACCCGCTCGACGACGCGCTCGACGCCCTGCTCGACGGCGTGCTCGATCCGCTCCCGCCGGTCGTGCGCGCGCTCGTGCGGGCCGCGGTCCGGGCCCCTCGTGCTCACCCGGCGACCTGCGCGACGAGGTCGGCCCCCTCGCTCGCGACGACCCGGGCCCGGACGAGCTCCCCGGCGGCGGCCGGCCACGCGCGGCCGTCCGGGCCGACGAGCCGGGTCGTGCCGTCGACCTCGGGGCCCTGGTGGGCGGCCCGGCCGACCGCGGCGCCGTCGTCCTCGTCGTGCTCCTCGACGAGGACGACGACGTCCTCGCCGACGCGGTCCTCGGCGCGCTGCGCGACGAGCTCCTCGACGAGCGCGGTGACCCGCTCGACCCGCTCGGCGACGACCTCGACGGGCAGGGCGTCCTCGAAGCCGGCCGCCTCGGTGCCGTCCTCCTCGGAGTAGCCGAACACCCCGACGACGTCGAGCCGCGCGGCGACGAGGAAGCGCTCGAGCTCGGCGAGGTCGTCCTCCGTCTCACCGGGGAAGCCGACGATGACGTTGGACCGGATCCCGGCGGCCGGCGCGAGGCGGCGCACCTGCTCGACGAGGCCGAGGAAGGGCTCGGTGCCGCCGAAGCGGCGCATCCGGCGCAGGACGGCCGGCGCGGAGTGCTGGAACGACAGGTCGAAGTACGGGGTGACCCCGGGCGTCGTCGCGATCGCCTCGGCGAGGCCGGGACGCATCTCGGCGGGCTGGAGGTAGGACACGCGGACCCGCTCGACGCCGTCGACCGCCGCGAGCTGCGGCAGGAGCGTCTCGAGCAGGCGCAGGTCGCCGAGGTCCTTGCCGTAGCTCGTCGAGTTCTCGCTGACGAGGAACAGCTCCTTGACCCCCCGCTCGGCGAGCCAGGCGGCCTCGTCGAGCAGCTCGGTGGGCCGCCGGGAGACGAACGAGCCGCGGAACGCCGGGATGGCGCAGAAGGTGCAGCGCCGGTCGCAGCCGGAGGCGAGCTTGAGCGGGGCCCACGGCCGCCCGTCGAGCCGCCGCCGGACGATCCGCGGTCCGCTCGCCGGGGCGAGCCCCTCGGGCAGCTCGGGCAGCTCGGCGAGCCGGACGGCCGCGGCGTCCTGCGCGGCCCGGGCCTCCTGCCGGGCGACCGGGCTCACCGGCAGCAGCGTGCGCCGGTCCACCGGCACGTGCGACGCCGGCCGCTCGCCGTGGAGGATCGCGTCGAGGTGGCCGGACAGGTCGGCGTAGGAGTCGAACCCGAGGACCGCGTCGGCCTCCGGCAGGCTCGACGCGAGCTGCTCGCCGTACCGCTCGGCCATGCACCCGACGGCGACGACGGCCCGGGTGCGGGAGGCGTCGTCGTCGCGCAGGTCCGCGGCCTCGAGCAGGGTGTCGATGGAGTCCTTCTTCGCCTGCTCGACGAAGCCGCACGTGTTGACGACGGCGACGTCCGCCTGCGCGGCGTCCTCGACGAGCTGCCACCCGGCCGCCTCGAGCCGCCCGGCGAGCTCCTCGCTGTCGACCTCGTTGCGGACGCAGCCGAGGGTGACGAGCGCGACCGTGCGGGGCGAGGCAGACACCAAGCAAGGGTATCCGCCGCGCCGGGCGCCGCCGGACACCGCCGCCGCCCGTCAGGCCGGTGCGTGGTCCTCCAGCAGCGCGCGCATCGGCCGGGTCGGCGGCAGCCACGCCCCGCCCTCGGGCAGGTTGTCCAGGCGCACCCGCGGCAGCGGCTGGGTGAAGGCGCCCGGCACGTCCTCGAGGTCGAGGAAGCTGATGAGCCCGGACTCCTGGGCGTACCCGGCGACCTCGGAGAACGACAGCACCGTGACGTCGACGCCGGTGCGGGCGATCTCCTCGAGCGGCTCGAGGAAGTTGCGCCCGTCACCGCTGGCGACGACGACGCGGCGCAGCCGGTGGGTCCGCCGGCGCGCCATGATGTGGGCGACCATGTCGGCGTCGACGTCGTCCTCGGGGCCGAGCTTGGGCCGGGCGAAGACGGCGTAGCCGAAGGACCGGATCGCCTCGATCCAGCCGCGCATCGTCACCGCTCCCCCGGGCGGCACGTTGGCGAAGACCGCGCCCTCGACGTCCCGGTCCCCGGCGCCGGCGAGCAGCCAGCGCGCCACGGCGTCGAAGCGCGGCCGCGACGCCGGCGTCGGCCGGCCGCCGATGACGTGCGACAGGGGCATGTCGACGTTGGGGGCGTGCCAGACGAGCCGGTCCAGCTCGGGCAGGTCGGCCGGCACGTCGTCGGTCGCGGCGTCAGTCGTCGTCATCACCGGGCTCCCAGAGGTCCTCGACGCGACCCGCGTCGTCGTCCGGCGGGTCCTCCCCCCGGATCATGGCGAGCGTGCCGGCCAGGTCGTCCGGCTTGACGAGCACGTCCCGGGCCTTCGAGCCCTCGCTCGGCCCGACGACGCCGCGGGACTCGAGCAGGTCCATGAGCCGGCCCGCCTTGGCGAAGCCGACCCGCAGCTTGCGCTGGAGCATGGACGTCGAGCCGAACTGGGTCGTGACGATGAGCTCGGTGGCCTGCAGGAGCAGGTCGAGGTCGTCGCCGATCTCCTCGTCGACCTGCTTCTTCGCCACCGGCGCCGCGACGTCGTCCCGGTAGGCCGGCTGGAGCTGGGTCTTGACGTGGTCGACGACCTTGTGGATCTCGGACTCGGTGACCCACGCGCCCTGGACGCGCATCGGCTTGCTCGCGCCCATCGGCAGGAAGAGGCCGTCGCCCTGGCCGATGAGCTTCTCCGCGCCCGGCTGGTCGAGGACCACCCGGGAGTCGGTGACCGACGACGTCGCGAAGGCCATCCGGCTCGGCACGTTGGCCTTGATGAGGCCGGTGACGACGTCGACGCTCGGGCGCTGCGTCGCGAGGACGAGGTGGATGCCGGCCGCGCGGGCGAGCTGGGTGATCCGGACGATCGAGTCCTCGACGTCGCGCGGGGCGACCATCATGAGGTCGGCGAGCTCGTCGACGATGACGAGCAGGTACGGGTACGGCTGGAGCACCCGCTCGCTGCCCGGCGGCGGGGTGACCTTGCCCGCGCGGACCGCCTTGTTGAAGTCGTCGATGTGCTTGAAGCCGAAGAACGCCAGGTCGTCGTAGCGGGTGTCCATCTCCTTGACGACCCACTGCAGCGCCTCGGCGGCCTTCTTCGGGCTCGTGATGATCGGCGTGATGAGGTGCGGGATGCCCTCGTACGCGGTGAGCTCGACCCGCTTGGGGTCGACGAGCACCATGCGCACCTCGTCCGGCGTCGAGCGCATGAGGATCGAGGTGATCATCGAGTTGACGAACGACGACTTGCCCGCGCCGGTGGCGCCGGCGACGAGCAGGTGCGGCATCTTGGCGAGGTTGGCCACGACGTAGCCGCCCTCGACGTCCTTGCCGACGCCCATGACCATCGGGTGCTCGTTGCGGTGCGCGACCTGGCTGCGCAGGACGTCGCCGAGGCTGACCGTCTCGCGGTCGGCGTTGGGGATCTCGATGCCGATCGCGGACTTGCCGGGGATCGGCGAGAGGATGCGCACGTCGGCGCTCGCGACGGCGTAGGCGATGTTCTTGCTCAGCGCCGTGACCCGCTCGACCTTGATGCCGGGGCCGAGCTCGACCTCGTAGCGCGTCACGGTCGGGCCCCGGGAGAACCCGGTGACCTGCGCGTCGATCTCGAACTGGTCGAGCACCGTCGTCAGCGCCTCGACGATCTTGTCGTTGGCGGCGCTGCGGGCCTTCGGCGCGCTGCCCGGCGCGAGGATCTCGGACGCCGGCAGCGTGTACGTCACGTCGCCGGCGAGCATGAGCTGCTCGACCCGCTGCGGGAGCTGGGTC
>JBQGCR010000067.1:0-3014 GCA_052038585.1 Kineosporiaceae bacterium | reverse complement strand
AGCTCGTCGCCCTCGCCCTGGCCGCGGCCGACGTCGCGGGGGACACCGGCCGCTGGCTGGACCTGTGCGCCGGACCGGGCGGCAAGTCCGCCCTCCTCGGCGCGGTGCTCGCCGGCCGCGGCCTGCCCGACGCCCGGCTCGTCGCCACGGAGGTGAGCGAGCACCGGGCCGCCCTCGTCCGCGACTCGACGGCCGCCGTCGCCCGGCGGGTGCCCGTCGAGGTCCGCACTTCGGACGGCCGCACATTCGGCGAGACGGAGCCGGACGCCTACGACCGGGTGCTCGTCGACGCCCCGTGCACCGGGCTCGGCGCGCTGCGCCGGCGCCCGGAGTCCCGCTGGCGCCGGAGTCCGGCCGACCTCGCCGGTCTCGCCGCCCTCCAGCGCGACCTGCTGCGCTCCGCGCTCGACGCGGTGCGCCCCGGCGGCGTCGTCGCCTACGTCACGTGCTCCCCGCACCTCGCCGAGACGTCCACCGTCGTGTCCGACGTGCTCAAGAAGCGCGACGACGTCGAGCGCCTCGACGCCCGGCAGGCCCTCGCGACGGCGTCCGGCGGCCGCCTCGCCGACCTCGGCCCCGGCCCCGACGCCCAGCTCTGGCCGCACGTCCACGGCACCGACGCGATGTACCTCGCCCTCCTGCGGCGCCGTGCATGATCACCGACACCAGGTGCATGATCCCCGACCTCGAGTGCATGATCACGCGGCCCCGAGCCGCGTGATCATGCACCTCCTGGCGGTGATCATGCACGGTACGGCGCCGTCGATAGGGTGACGGCGTGGGTATCCAGATCTCGCCGAGCATCCTGTCCGCGGACTTCGCCAACCTCGAGGCCGAGCTCGGACGGATCGCGGACGCCGACTGGGCGCACGTCGACGTCATGGACAACCACTTCGTGCCGAACCTCACCCTCGGCGCGCCGGTCGTCGAGGCGCTCGCGAAGGTCTCGCCGGTGCCGATCGACACGCACCTCATGATCGCCGACCCGGACCGGTGGGCCCCGCAGTTCGCCGACGCCGGCGCCCGCAGCGTGACCTTCCACGCCGAGGCCGCGACCGCCCCGGTCAAGCTCGCCCGCGAGCTGCGCGCCCTCGGCGTCCGCGCCGGGCTGGCGCTGCGGCCGGCCACCCCCGTCGAGCCGTACGTCGACCTGCTCGCCGAGTTCGACATGGTGCTCGTCATGACCGTCGAGCCGGGCTTCGGCGGGCAGAAGTTCCTCGACGTGTGCCTGCCCAAGGTCACCCGGACCCGGCAGGCCGTCGAGGCCGCCGGCCTCGACGTGTGGGTGCAGGTCGACGGCGGCATCGGCGAGGACACGATCGAGCGCGCGGCTGCCGCCGGCGCCGACGTCTTCGTCGCCGGCTCGGCCGTCTACGGCGCCGACGACGCGGGCGAGCGGATCGCCGCGCTGCGGGCGCTGGCCGAGCGGGCCTGCGCGCACTGAGGACCCGGCCCGTGGTCACCGTCCGCACCGCCGCGCCGAGCGACGTCGACGACCTGCTCGCCCTCCTGCCGGGGGACCCCACGGACCTGCGCCGCCGCCAGTTCGCCGACGCCCTCGCCGCCGGCGCCCTCGGCTGGTGCTTCGTCGCCCCGGCCCCGCTGCGGGGCCTGTCCGGCATGGCCGTCCTGCGCCCCGGCCACCTCCTCGGCCTCGACGAGGTCGCGCTCCTGCACGTCGTGCCCGCCGCGCGCCGGGCCGGCGTCGGACGCGCCCTGGTCGCCGCCGCGCTCGGCGCCGCGACGACCGGTCAGGTCGTCGCCGCCGTCCCGCAGCCGAACCTCGCCGCCCGGGCCCTGCTCGCCGGCGCCGGCTGGGCCGTCAGCGGGCGCCTCGACGGGCTGGCCGAGGACGGCGTCCTCGTGCTGCGCACCGCGAACCGCCCTGCGCCGCAGCCGAACCGGCTCTACCACCTGGCGCTGCGCCGGGACTGGGAGCGGGCGCTGCAGGAGGGCGTCTACCGCACCTCGACCCTCGGGCTCACCCTCGCGCAGGTCGGGTTCGTCCACCTCGCCTTCGCCCGCCAGGTCGCCGGCGTGGCGGCGCGCTTCTACCGCGACGTCGAGGAGCCTGTGGTGCTGCTCACACTCGACCGCGCCCGCCTGCGCGGCATGGTGGTCGTCGAGCCGGTGCCGGGCGCGGACGAGGTGTTCCCGCACCTGTACGCACCGCTCGAACCGGGCGCCGTGCTCGACGTGACCCCGCTCCCGCACGACGGCGGCGGCCGGCTCGTCGTCCCCGACCTCGGCTGAGGCCGCCCGGCGGGAATGCGACGGCCGGGTCCGGCACTTGACGCGGTGGCATACTGCACAGCGAGTGCGTGCTCCGGGGTCGGTGCAATTCCGAACCGGCGGTGACAGTCCGCGACCCGATCGCAGCCAGCGACCGGTTGACCTGGTGGAACTCCAGGACCGACGGTGAAAGTCCGGATGGGAGGCAGCACGCTCGCCGGTGCCGGCGGACCACACGTCCGCCGTCGTCGGCGTCGAGGTGCACGGCGGCCGTCCGGCCGTCGCGCTCGCCTCGCCACCCCCGGAGCCCGCCTGCTCGACCGGACAGGACGAGGCGGAGGGACGTGGCGATGGCCACCACCGAGGAGACGACGGCGATGCGCCGCGCCCTCGAGCTGGCGCTGCGCGGACCCGCAGGCGGCGCCAACCCCCGGGTCGGCTGCGTGCTGCTCGACGCCGCGGGCGCCGTCGTCGCCGAGGGCTTCCACCGCGGCGCCGGGACGCCGCACGCCGAGGCCGACGCCCTCGCCCGGGCCGCGGCGGCCGGGCGGACGGACGACGTCGACACCGCCGTCGTCACCCTCGAGCCCTGCAACCACACCGGACGCACCGGGCCCTGCGCCCAGGCGCTGCTCGCCGCCGGCGTCCGGCGCGTCGTCCACGCGAGCAGCGACCCGACCCCGCTCGCGGCGGGGGGCGCGACGACGCTGCGCGCGGCCGGCGTCGACGTCGAGGCCGGCCTGCTCGCCACCGAGGCCGACGCGCTCAACCGCACCTGGCTC
>JBQGCR010000066.1:0-3160 GCA_052038585.1 Kineosporiaceae bacterium | reverse complement strand
GCCGTCGCCGCCGGTCACCACGTGCGGCGCGAGGCCCGCGCGCCGTTCGCCGCCGTCCTCGGGGACGTGCTCGGCCGCGCCGGCTGACCTCAGCTCGAGCGGGCCCGCAGCTCGACGACGTCGCCGCGGGCGCGGGCCGTCCCGGCGGTGCCGTGGTTGCCCCGGGTGCGGACCGTGATCGCCGTCCGGTCGGCGCGGAACAGGTCGTGCGAGGACTCGATGGCCGCGCCGTCGGCGTCGAGGGTCCGCCGGCGGATCGACAGCAGCGGCGCCCCCGCCTCGACGCCGAGGATCGCCGCCTCCTCCTCGCCCGCGGCGACGACCTCGATCCGCTCCTCAGCCTCGTCCGGCTCGACGCCGTAGCGCTGCGCGAGCAGCTCGTAGATCGACCCGCCGAGGGACTGCTCGAGCAGGTCCGGGAACCGCTCGGCCGGGAACCGCGCGTGCTCGAGGGAGATCGGCGACCCGTCGGCGAGCCGGATCCGGACGACGTCGACCACCCAGTCGCCCGTCGTCAGCCCGAGCGCCGTCGCCGTCCCCGCGTCCGCGACGACGACGGCCGCCGAGAGCACCCGGGTGCCGGCGAGGAACCCCTGGTCGCGCAGCATCGACGGCAGCCCGACGATCCGCGACAGGTCACGGGCGACCTTCGCCGCGGTGACGAACGTGCCGCCGCCGCGGCCGGGGACGCGCCGGACGACGCCGTCCGCCTCGAGGGTCGCCAGCGCGTGCCGCAGCGTGGAGCGGCTCACCCCGAGCTCGACGGCGAGGTCCCGCTCGGCGCCGAGCCGCTCGCCGGCCCGCAGGGAGCCGCTCGTGATGAGCGCGAGCAGCCGCCGCCGGGTGTCGTCGGCCGCGGGGCCGAGGGTGTCGCCGCTCGTGCTCACCCGACCGCCTCGAGCGTCTCGGGGAGCACCTGGCCGCCGTCGACGACGAGCGCCTGGCCGGTGACGTAGCCGGCCTCGCGCGTCGCGAAGAACAGTGCGGCGTAGCCGATGTCGTCCACCTCGCCGAGGGCGCGCATCGGGATGGACGCCTCCATCGTCGCCCGGTAGGCCGCCCCGAGGTCGGCCAGGCCCTCGGTCGCGACGTTGCCCGGCAGGACGGCGTTGACGGTGATCCGGTCCTTGGCCAGCTCGACCGCCGCCGTGCGCATGAAGCCGAGCTGGGCGGCCTTGCTCGCGCCGTAGTGCGCCCAGCCGGGGAAGCCGGTCACCGGACCGGTGATCGAGGACGTGAGGACGACCCGGCCGCGACCGGACGCCCGCAGGTGCGGCAGGCAGGCCTGGACCGCGAGGACGGTGCCCTTGACGTTCGTCCCGAGCACCTCGTCGAGCTCGGCCTCGGTCATCGTGTCCAGGCGCGCCTCGGGGAAGATGCCCGCGTTGGCGCACAGGACGTCGATCCCCCCGTGCCGCTCGAGCGCGGCCGCGGCCATCGCGGCGTTGTCCTCGGCGCTCGCGACGTCGCCGAGGACGTAGGACACCGGGCCGCCGCCGAGCGCCGACAGCTCGTCGGCGCAGGCCTTCGCCGTCCCCTCGTCGCGGCCGGTGACGAGCACCTTCGCCCCGGACCGCGCGAAGACCCGGGCGATGCCCTTGCCGATGCCCTTCGTGCCGCCGGTGACGACGACGGAGATGCCCTCGACGCTGCTGAACACGACTGCCTCCTGGGGACGTCAGGTACGGGACAGGAACCGCTCGGCGAGGTCGCACGAGACGGTGGTGAACTGCGCGCCCATCTCCTGGGCGGTCGCGGTGTCGGCGTGCGAGCCGATCCACGCGACGAGCAGGAGCCGGCGCAGCATGACGAACGTCGCGAGCTCGGCCTCCTCGGCGGCCGACAGCGGGGAGACACTGCGGTACCCCTCGACCCAGGCGGCGGTGAGCTCGGGGACCGCGGGGTCGTGCTCGATGAACGACAGGGACGCGCCGAGGTCGTAGAGGTACCAGCCGAACCCGCAGTCGTCGAAGTCGATGACGGTGACGCCGGGGCGGTCCGGGGAGACGAGGAGGTTGGCCAGGCGCATGTCGGCGTGGACGAGGCCGAACTGGTCCGGCCCGGCGCCGAACTCCTTCAGGCGCAGGCGGACCCGGTCCGCGCAGCGGCCGAGCACCTCGCGCTCGGCCGGCCCGACGCCGAGGCCGTCCTGCCAGCGGCCCCAGTGGCCGAACGCCCCGAGGCTCGTCTCCTCGTCCCACGTGAAGCGGGTGAACCCTGCCGGGCGCGACCAGCCCCGGGCGTGGGCGTGGAGCCGGGCGGTGACGGCGCCGAGGGTCCGGAAGTCGTCGACGAGCCGCTCGCCGTGGGGCTCGTGCCCGTCGACCCACGCGAACCGGACGACGTGCCGCTGCCGGCCGTCCCCGTCGGCCGCGTGGGCGACGAGCGACCCGTCGAGGGTCGGCAGCACCGCCGGCGTGGAGACGACGTCGTCGTCGCGCAGGGCCGCCACCCACGCGAGCTCGCTGCGGATCGCCTCGAGGCTGTGGTAGCCGAGCCGGTGCACGCGCAGGACGCTGCGGCCGTGCTCGTCGTCGACGCGGAAGGTCGCGTTCTCCGAGACGTTGAGCAGGACGACGTCGGCGTCCGGCGCGATCCCGTACCGGCGCAGCGCGTCCCGCGCCGCCGGGGTGCACACGTCCTCGGCGGCGCTCACGAGGCCACCTCCGGCTCGCGGGCCGGGACGGCGTCGGCCGGGGCGGCGTTCGACGGGGCGGGGTAGGCGGGCACGGGGGCGCCGGGCGTCCTCGTCGCCGGCCGGGGGTCGGCGAGGACCTCGCGCGCCCCGGGCCCCTGCGGCCCGAGGTCGACGACGGTGGGCCGGACGAGCGTGCCGGCGTCGAGCCGCTCCCCGAAGGCCCACGACAGGAGCAGCCCCGCGAAGCCGGCCCCGACGACGACCTCCTCGACGCCGAGCGCCGCGACGGCCCGCACCTCGTCGGCATCCCGGGTGTGCACGGACGCGACGAGCGGGCGCGCGCCGAGGCGGAGCGCGGCCCGGGCGCAGACCACGGGGTCGGCGGCGGGGACGACGACGAGCAGGGGCACCGGCAGCGGCGCCGCGAGCGGCTCGTCGAGGACGTGCCCGCGGGCGACGACGGCGAGCAGCCCCGCGCCGTCCGGGACGGCCAGCCCCGCCCGCGCGGCCAGCTCGGCCGCC